>JBFMCL010000005.1 GCA_040754395.1 Nitrospirota bacterium
AATCTCGGAGCGATGGCTGACATTGTGAAAGATGAGGTTACCGGGCTTTTATTCACTCCAATGAGTACGAGTGAACTTGCTGAAAAGGTCAGATGGCTCTGGAATCATCCTGAAGAGTGCAAGAGAATGGGACAGAATGCAAGGAAGGAATACGAAGAGAAGTACACCCCGGAGAAGAATTATGAGCTGCTGATGAGGATTTATAAAAAAGTGATCGAACAGAAAAAGAGTCATAGAAAGATCAATTGAGAAAAATGGAGCAGAATATCTTGTTTGAAACAGATACGCCCTTGGGAGTTCAGGTGCGGGTGACTGACAAATACTGGGAATACATTGTTACCATAAAGCACAGGCCTATGAAAGGGAAGGAAGAGCTTGTAAGGGAGATATTGGCTTGCCCTGATGAGATAAGAAGAAGTAAAATGGATAAAGAGGTTCATCTTTATTACAAGTTCACAGATAAGTTGTACTGTGTGGTATGTAAACATGCAGGTGATACGGGATATATTATTACTTCTTATCCGACGGATAAGGTAAAGGAGGGAGAAGTTATATGGACAAAATAAAAGTCTATTACAATAAAGAGGCAGATACCGTTGATATATGGTTTGGTAATCCGGATGATGAATTTGTTTCGGAAGAGGCAGGGGAAGGAATCATACTCAAAAAGAACAAGGACGGCATTGTTATCGGTATTGAAAAATTATATATCAGCAGGCTCTATGAGTCCAATAAGCCGTCGTCTGTGGAAGTTCTTGTTTCTTGATGTCTTTTGGAGTTTTCACAAGCAATCTTCACTAAATTAAGGCTTACCGGAAAGCGGGAATGACAGACTCCCTCAGTGCCTTTTTCAACTGATTCCATATGAAGATTTCAATCATCGGATCCCGCGGAATCCCTGCCAGATACGGAGGATTTGAAACCTTTGCAGAAGTGCTGGCACAGGGTTTGACGGAATATGGCCATGAGGTTATTGTCTATTCCCTTCCCGAGTTTCAGAACATTCCTTTTTCACACCAGAAGATACAACGGGTCTTCATAAATGCTTCAGGAATACCCGCCCTCGAAAAAGTCTCCATGAGCAGTTTTTCCATATTCCGTAGCGTATTCAGGGAGAAGAGCGATGCGATTATTTTTCTTGGAGTTTCCGGAGGGCTGATTATGTGGCTCCCCAAAATATTTGGCATGCGAACACTTGTGAATGTTGATGGCCTTGAATGGAAACGTTCACGCTGGGGAGGATTTATCAAGTTTGCATTGAAATCACTCGAACGTTTGGCAGTCAAATCGGCTGATGTCGTGGTTGCTGACGCTGTTGCAATCGGGGAGTATGTACTATCAGAGTACAAGAGGGGGTATGAATTTATCCCCTATGGGGTAGATGCATGCAGGTATCAGCCAGGGGATTGGCAGCAGGTGAAAAATCAATATCGGCTTGAAAAGAACAGTTACTATCTTGTTGTTGGTCGGCATGTGCCGGAAAACAATTTTGATATCAGCATCCAGGGTTTTTTGCAATCTGAAAGCAACAAAAAACTGATAATCGTGAGCAACCTCAGGGAGATGGAGAAATCTCCGTCAGAAAAAGTGCTATTCACAGGTCCCATTTATGATCGTCCAGTACTTTATGCACTAAGAGAAAATGCGTATGCCTATATCCATGGTCATAGTGTTGGAGGAACAAACCCCTCGCTTCTTGAGGCAATTTCGAGTAAGAACATCGTCCTGGCATATGATGTGCCATATAACCGGGAAGTTTTGAGTGAATACGGATACTTTTATAAAGATAAGAATGATTTGAAAAAGTTGATTGGCTTTATTGAAAAAGATTTCAAAGAAGCCGATAAAGATAAAATTCTTAGCTACTATGAGAAAATCTTGAAAGAAAAATACAATTGGGATCTTGTGATCAGGAAATATGAATCCTTGCTACACTAACCCTCAATAATTTACACCTCCAAGGTGAAAGTCGAGTCTCTAATAAAACTTGCACTTACGACGTGCAAATATTACATTGCAAGACGGGGACTAGGGAGTGGGAACTTGACACGTGAATAAAGTTTAACTATAGTTAAAAGTAGGAAAATAAAAAGGAGTATAACTATGCAGTATCTATTAAAAGTGTCGCCAAAAGGTCAGGTCACTTTACCCAAGAAGCTCAGGGAGGGGCTTGGAGTCAAGGACATGATCGAAATCAAGGTTAAGGATTATGAAGGCATTTTGAAAAAGCCTCAAAAGGCTACGGAAGAGCTCGCAGGCTGTTTTAAAAAATATGCGGTAAAAAAGAAAATTCCTCTGGAGAAGGCTGTTGAAAAAGCAATAAGGCTGACTGCCCGTGAAATTGCCCAAAAAAATAATTGATACGAATATCATCCTGAGGTTTCTCCTCGCAGACGACGAGAAACAGTTTTTGAAGGCGAAGGCGTTTATCCAGAAGCTTGAATACGGCGAAGACGAAGTGCTTCTTCCTGAGATTGTTTTTGCAGAAGTAGTGTGGGTCCTGCACAAGGTCTATGATATACCGCGGGAGGAAATTTCTGAACAATTTACGAAATTGCTCCATTACAATGGGATAAAAACAATTATCAACAAGGAGGGTTTTATAGAAAGTCTCAGGATATATCCTGTTCATTCGATGGATATTCAGGATATTTTTCTTGCTGTGCTTGCCAAAACAAAAGAATGCACGGTCATAACATTCGATAAGACAGACTTCAGGAAATTTGGGATCGATTTCAGAGAGCCGTAACATCTTCCGACTGCCATAACCCAGAACCTAATAAGCCCAGGTGAAGCCGATAAATGATTCCGGGGCTCATATCCTTTTTATTTGCCTCAGCGCACCGAAACAGGAAAAATGGATGGCGGCACACACACACAAAGGAAGGATTAAGGCTGTTCAGCTTCAACACCGGGAAAAAGATATAGCGTATAGCTCATGGCTGATAGCTCAGAAGGAACAGGAAAAGTGAATTGATAAAAGGCAAAAGGCAAGTGAGATAAAAAAAGGGAGATGGTGTGATAGTTTTTTTGCATATTGACTTCCTCACTACGTGCAATTTTACTTGCACAGGAGAGAAAGCTGATTAAAAGCTGTATGATATAATGTACCTAAAAGGAATATGGCAGAATTTGACGTTAATAAAACTGTAAAATATTGGTTTGAGGGAGCACAGTATGATCTGAGTGTGGCAAATGCTATGTTAAAAACCAGGAAGTATCCATACGCGCTTTTTATGGGGCATCTGGCCCTGGAAAAACTCCTTAAGGCTTTTGTGGTAAAAAATACAAAAGCACATGCACCCTTTAGCCACTCACTTCCCTTGTTGGCGGAGAAGTCCGGCAAGAAGTTCCCTGAGCAGATAATGGTAAAGCTGCGCGAGTTCATGGAGTTTCATTTTGAAGGGCGTTATCCCGATGCGACAAAGGCATTCTACAAGAAATGTACAAAAACATATACCACTGCACAGGTAAAGGAGATCAGGAAGATATTTCGATGGATAAAAGAGAAGTTATAAGAACGATCAGGAAATTCGGAAAAGCACTGAGAAAGCATGGAATTCCTGTAGACTATATTGTTCTTTATGGTTCTCACGCATCAGGAAAAGCTGGTCCCGACAGCGATATTGATGTCGCTGTGATCTCGGGGCATTTCGGCAAAGACAAAGTTGATGAGGGAATGGCTCTTTTCAGAATTGCCGGGACAATAAATAGTCGACTTGAACCGGTTCCCATATCCGATCAATCATATCAACAGGATATGTGGATTCCTTTAATCTATGAGATAAGAAAGACAGGGATTGAAGTAAAAATATAGTCGCACAGGATAGTTGCTGACACTTTGTAGCTGCAGCAGCTTGGAAAAACTTTCACCTGCATGTCCCTCGTCCCTGAATTCTTTCTGAGAACATTCATTCAATGGATAAGGCAGTGACCCCAGAACCTGCACCTGCGCGCTGTAAGTACAGTCGCCAAGATACTTGCATGTAAAAAATGGTGAAGTGTGTGCTGGGGGGTATAGTTGACTTAGCTAATGACTTAGTCTAATATAATTTTATGGCAATTGTCAACATACATGAAGCAAAGACCCACTTATCCCGAATTCTAAGCCGCGTGCAAAGCGGTGAGGAGATTATTATTGCAAAAGCCGGCAAACCGATTGCCCGGCTTGTCTCCGTGGAAAAAAAGCTTCCAAGAAGGACCCCGGGAACTGCGAAAGGAAGACTGACAATAAAGAAGAGTTTTTTTGAACCTCTGCCTGATGCGATGCTCCATGAGTTCGAAAATTGAGAGTGCTGTTAGATACCCATATCTTTCTCTGGTGGATAACAGACGATTCCCGGTTGATTGCCAATGTTCGTGATATCATTGCCGACGGGACGAATGATTTATTCTTAAGCGTTGCGAGCTGCTGGGAGATTGCCATAAAAGCGCAGCTTGGAAGCATTGATCTCCCGGATAAGCCGGATAAGTTTATCGCTGAACAATTGTCTTTAAATGCAATCATGAGTCTTCCAATTCTTGCAAATCATGCGCTGAATGTCTTCAATATCCCTTCTCTTCACAGAGACCCTTTTGACCGGCTCATTATTTCTCAGGCGATAACCGAAAAATTGCCCATTGTTACCTCTGATCCTGTATTCAGACAATACGGGATTGAAACGGTCTGGAAATAGTACGTCTGCTAACTCCTCATGAAAGTATTCATGACACATTATTATGACCAATTTTCTTCTCCCTCTGCAGGCTCATCCAGCTGATAAAAAGATACCCCTAACCCATATTATTCATACAATTGGGAAAAACGTCTGAGGACAGAGTATTTGCGCGGATTCTTTTGCAGATAGTCAAATACACTATGTGAACATAAAGAGGCAAAAGCCTTGCAGGAAGGAACGACCGAGAATGAGAAAAAAATACTCTGTCCTCAGGATAATCAGAAAAATTCATGAATAATAAGGGCTGATCTAAGAAACTTGCACTTACGACGTGCAAATATTGAGAATAACTTATGCGCAAACAACCTCTAAATACGGGGAATAGTTATCATATATTCACGAAAAGTATAGCCGGGTATAAAATTTTTCGGACGAAAAAAGATTATAAGCGCATGACTGATCTTTTAAAATTCTACCGGTATAAAAAGCCACCTTCCAGATTCTCAACATATATTCAACTAAAAGATAAGAAACAATTTTTCAAAAAGTATATTGAAGAAAGAGAGCATATCGTGGGAATCAATGCCTATTGTTTGATGCCAACGCATATTCATCTTATTCTCACGCAACTGGATGAAAACGGTGTGTCTGTATTTATGAAGAACATTCTGGATAGCTATACAAGGTACTTTAATATCAGAACAAAAAGAAAGGGGCCGCTCTGGCAGAGCAGGTTTAAGAATGTCATGGTTGAAAATGATGAGCAAATGCTGCATCTCACAAGATACCTTCATCTTAATCCAACGAGCGGGGGGCTTGTTGAAAGACCAGAGGAATGGCCGTATTCTTCGTATGCTGAGTTTATTGGTATCGAGAAAGAAAGAACATGTAACAGAGATATGTTGCACGATATTCTTCCTAACGACTATAAGATATTTGTCGAAGAGAGGGTAGAATATCAGAAAGAAATAGCTATCCTGAAAGACCTTTGCCTTGAATAATTGCACTTACGACGTGCAAATATAGGCTGTTCAGCTTTATTGACAGAAAAAGTGCGTCAGGCTCCGAAGTGGTGCAAGCGAGCAATTTCTATAAGCGTCATAACCGACAAAACGCTGAAACTACTGTCTCAATAAACTTAAAACGCGATAGTACGCTAACCCCAATGCACCCCAAAAACACGGCCAGCGAATCGCTCTTCCTGCAGCTGGTGTTTCCTTCCCCAATTAGGGAACCTTTGGAAGTGCAGATGACGAACTTTCAGGAGCTGAAAGCGTTATGCCTGCACCACAACCTTTTCCCCCTCGTCTATACTCGCGTGGAGAAATACGGCCGTCTTTTTTCCCCGGAAAAGGCGGTCAATGATTTTCTGGAGGAATCGAAAGGGTTATACCTGAAGGGAGTTGCCCTGTCCGCACAGCAGGAAGCTGTAGAGAATGAAATAGTCAACCTGCTGACACAAAGACAGATTCCGTCTGTGGTGATAAAGGGGAACAGGCTTGCCAACGAGATATATGACGATCCGAACTGCAGGACGTCATCTGATATCGATATCCTGATCCGCAGGCAGGACGCGGTAATGGCTGACAGCATCCTCAGGGAACACGGATATATCGCAGAGGCGGATATCCCGCTGATCTACTGTCTGGCACGCATCCATCACGCAATCTACTTTCACCCCCAAAACAGCCTGCTTGTTGAAATGCATTGGGGATTTGGCGTTCCATACTTTTTCAGACTGGATGCGACGGAAATCTGGAGAGAGGTCAGTATTCCCGATATGGGAGAGGCGAAACTTTCCCCTGAAATGCTCATGTGCATGCTCCTGATTCACCATCACGCCCATTCATTCAGGGAACTCAAGATTCTTGTTGACATCATATGGACGATGGGGAAATATGAGGATGTGATCGACTGGCATTCTTTCTTCCGGGGAATCAGGAAAGCGGGGCTTATCAGGACAACCCATATTACACTGAAGCAGATGCGGAGTGTATGGGGAACGGCTATTGATCAGGTAAAAGCTGCGGGGATACTCGAGCAGGAAATCGGTACTGCCGGAAGCAGAATTCCTTCACTGCTCCTCTCATATTTCCGGATGAATATCGATAAAGACAGGGAAAATAATCTGTATAAGGATAAACTTGTTGCGCGGTTTGCGCTGGATCATTGGTCAACCATCCTGCTCTCCTATTTCAGGACATTGTTTCCGATGCCCGAGGCGATCAGGGAACTTTACCGGGACAGGAGGACCTGGTCGCTTCCGTTCAACTATCTGAGATTCATACGCTGGCGCGTAAAGGAGTGGGTTAAAGGGTAATGCTGAAACGCCTTTTCGACATGTGTCTGTCAGGGTTCGGGATCCTGATTTCCTCTCCTTTGTGGCTTCTCATCAGTATTCTGATAATCCTTGAGGATGGTCTGCCGATTTTCTACGGTCAGGAGCGGGTGGGGAAAAACGGGAGGATCTTCAGGGCGATGAAATTCCGTTCCATGATAAAGGATGCCGAGAAGGATACGGGACCGGTGCAGGCAACGGAGAATGATCCGAGAATAACGAAAATCGGCAGGATACTGAGAAGTACCGCGATGGACGAACTGCCGCAGTTATGGAATATCTTCATAGGAGATATGAGTTTTGTCGGGCCACGATCGCTGAGGCCGAAGGAGAAAGAGGTTCACGGCAGCTCCGACGAAGTGGATATCGAAAAGGTGCCCGGATACCGCGAACGGTTGAAGGTCAGGCCCGGTCTTACGGGCATTGCACAGATTTATCTGCCGACTGACGCCCTCAGAAAGGAAAAGTTCAAGTACGACCTGCATTATATCGAGAACCAGTCCTTTCTCCTGGATCTGAAGCTTATTCTCCTTTCCTTCTGGATTACGTTCAGGGGGAAATGGCAGAGCCGGGAAAAGAAGATATAGAATTATCCACAACCATGCACCTCCGGGGTGCATGGAAAGTTGAAAGAAGTCGATAATTATGAACAGAAAAGTGTATTTGCTGTATTACTGGCTGCCGCCGGTTTTATGGATGATTTTCATCTCTCCCCTGAATGAGCTTCTGAGTTCATCCCACACGTCTTCGTTTCTCCTGCCGCTGCTGCAATGGCTTTTCCCGCAGGCAGCGCGTGCGACACTTGAGGCAGTGCATGTCTTCATACGGAAGATGAGCCATTTCCTTGAGTATGCCTTTCTCGCCTTTCTCCTGTTCAGGGCGTTTCGTGCGGGCAGCAGGGAATGGCGAAAGGAGTGGCTTGTCAGTGCAGGGCTGATCGCAATCGCGTACGCATGTCTTGATGAATGCCTCCAAAGCTTTATTCCTTCGAGGACCGGATCGGTATATGACTGGATGATCGATGCAACAGGAGTCTTGTCGTTTATGGTAATTGTGGCACTCTGGAATTCCGGAAGAAGGAAATATTACGACTGCAATTAATTATTTTGATACATTTCAATGTGCGATATGCATCTCGGTATCTGAAGCGCATTCCTTTGCGCGGGTTTGTTCTCTTCTTGTATAGCATTATGAGGAAGAATGCAATTGATGTTGCAGAGATTTTTCTGACTGCACTGCCGCTGCCGGTGATGTGTCAGGTGACAGTCAGGCCCTGAGTCCCCCCGAAATTTTTTTCACCCCTGTTTTTAAAAACCTCTCCCGAAGCTTCTCAAATATATCTTTCCAACTAATAATTAGCAATAGCTAATTATTAGTTGACATTTCACGTTGTTTTCTCTATGATGGAAAATAATGAAACGTTATTTTACGGATAGTTAAAAATTAATTTAAAAATTCAAATGCTTAATATTGTTATGAGTTTGTAAATCCTGGAATGGGAGGTGGGGATAATGGCCACAAAACTGGGTTCAGGCAAAGGTTTTCTGCAGTATTGGGAGTAAGGCGAGGGTTTTGGCGTAACAAGATTAACGAAAGGGGTCCGGTATGTCAGCAGGAAAAGGGATAAGAATTTTTCTTATCATCGCATTTTCGGGTATGATGGCATTTTCAGCGGTTCTGATCAGTTATGCCGGAGAAGAGAAAACGATGGTCGGAACCTTATCTGCACAGCTTGACAGCGAAAAAAATACTGTGACAGTGATGTTTGTGGGATACACGGAGGGGACTCCGGTGATCATAGGCCCGACATCATGGGAAGTCAGTGAACAGGATTTTTCTAAGGCAACGGCTGAGGAAATCGGGAAGAAGCTCTGCGGCCAGGACCATTCGATGAAAAAAGTGACGAAATTTTCGAATACCGGGAAAGAAATTGTAGCTGAAGTGGTCATCAAGAGCGAAAAGTCATCGGTTATGGTAGGAAGATAGGGGACGAACGGCCATGTCATTGCCTCTGGTCTGAATTTTGATCAGAGGTGTATTTTTTGTATTTACATCGTGATCTGCATTGATGCGATTTCAGCATGTCTGATAGTGTTGTTTTGCAGTGAGGGATGAATTTGAAAAAAAATTTGCGAAGATATACACGGGTGCCGTTTGCCCGGCCAATAACCTATACGGTATCCGTGCTGGATTTCAGTCTGGTGCGCCGTATTCAGGATTCCGGAATATCTTCTGACATCTCTGCTGAAGGACTCTGTCTGATAACCGGGTATCCACTCGAAACAGGTCATGTTGTTATCCTCGAGGATCGTTACAAAAGGCCCGATGCGGATAAGGAACTCGGGGTGGTAAAGTGGGTCAGCCAGATCGGGGAAAACAGGTATCGGGCAGGAGTGCAGCTTGTGTAAACTGGGAATACATTTTGTCTTACGGCAAAAATTGTGACAATCAGACCTGGATGATAGGGCTCACTGATATCCTGACCGGCCAGGCATATGATCCCGGCTGCGCTTCTTCGGAGAGAAGAAACCGGTAGCTTAACTCGACCATCATGGGGTCTCTCCCCTGATATGGCTGCGCAATCCATCCCCCGTTGGCGTTAATATGGGCATCCTTTCCGAGTCCTCTCACTACTACTTCTCTCACCGGACCGCCAATGCCCTCAAACAACACCAGAAACCCGGACAGGTTATTGTTCCGGATCTCGATATGCGCACCGAGGGGGATATCAATATATCCGCGCACGACATCCTCACGGGTTAGGGTCAGTTCCGATTTCTGATAGACAATCTTGAGGGACGTATGCATCTGTATCGATTCGGTTATCTTTGCCGGCGTCTCCTGTGTTCGGGTATCAAAGGGAGATGGTTCTGCTGCCTGGATGTATGAGAGAGGAGCCAGTGACAGAACCGCTATGAGTGCCGAAGCCAGGAGTCTTTTCTGAAGGTTCAGCCCGTGGTCGAGCTGTGTATGGTTTATATATCCCGATGCAACAAGAACTTCCCCGAGTTTCTTCTTCGAAATCTTCTGGCGGGCAAGCGCCTCGTCGAGCTGGGATCGTGAAATCTGGTGTGTCGCAACAAGAAGTTCACCGAGGCTTAGCTTCCCGGGAGGCCTGAAGCCGGTTTCCTGCTTTTTCTGGAACTTCAGGAGGACATCGAGTTCCCCTTCAGTAAGAAAACCGAGGCGCAGAAGAACCTTGCCGAGTTGTTCCCCTGTTGACTTCTGAACCTTCAGCGCAAGATCAAGCTGTTCCTCAGTAACATGTTTCGCCTTGAGCAGAAGTTCTCCCAGGAGATGCCGAACGCCAGCAGCAAGGCTAATCGCACTCTCGAGCGAGGCAAGGTCTTCGTTGACCGAGAGCACCGCCTTGAGGTCGAGAGGATCAAGCAGGCCCATGCTGACCAGAGTCTCACCCAGCATCCGGTTCGTATTCTTCTGCTGCTCAAGGCCCTGCTCAAGGTCGTGATAGCGGATAAAATCGCCGTCCACCAGAATCTGTCCGAGCAGACGGCCGGGTGCTCCGGAGGAAGAATCCGATTGTCTGGCATATGCGCTGCTCATCTTTTTATGGTACACATCTTAGCATGCTTCAGGTGAAAGGTCAAACGGCATTGGGCCGCATGAAATCTCCTGTTGCACGCTTCAGGTGCCGGCTATTGTTCAGCCCTCAGGTAGTTCACAATCTTCTCCGGACCTTCAATTCTGAACAGTTTGTCCCCGCCTATAAGTTCGCTGAGTTTTTCTGTGGCAATATGGTTATAGAAGACAGGTTTTATGTAAGATTTGTTACCGGTGTCACCTGAAAGACTTCCCCAGCATCCCCTGTCGTGCATGATGATATCCGTGATTTTGAGCGATTTGTAAAGCCTGATGTAGGTGTTGACGCTGATGCTGTCCGGAAGCGGCCTCCTGAGGTTGTCAAAATGCCCGAGCAGGTCATCTGCGGACTCATTGGGAAATCCGGTAAGGAAATCCACCGCTATGCGTATCCCGCACGATTTCGCATTGAACACGAATTTTTCATACTCAGCCCAGTACTGGTCACACTTTTTCCACGAGTCCACTGAGAGTGTGATGAGATATGCACCGGTATCTTTCAGAAGTCTGAAGAGGGGCCTGCTAAACTGCGAGGGCTTCATGTAGAGGGCCCATTGCATGTCAAGACCGGCTTTTCTGAGTGCGGTGCAGAAATCAACCGAATACTCAAGGCTTTCGTTGAATTCTGAATCGCACAGGTGGAAGCGGGTAAGTCCGCTGTCAACGAAATGCGTCAGCTCGCGTATGACATCGTCGGGGTTCTTGAATGCAACCGGTGTTCCGGACTCCATGCAGTATACACAGGATGAACTGCATCCCTTGTGGGTCTCAAAGCCCGCAATACCCCCCGCATCACAGTATGTCCTGTAATCGATTCTCGTCGGTTTCCGGATGCAGGCGCTGTACGAAGGATATGTTCCCCGAAAAACCCGTCTGCTGTTTCCATGATTCACCATTGCATCAAGAACCTCGTGCACTGCATGTTCTCCGGGCCCCGCAACAGCAAAATCAGCATTCAGATATCCGAGAATGCCTTCCGGGTTGGCAGAGATACCTGTCCCCCCGATAATGACCTTGAGCCCGGAAGCCGCTTTAATCTGATGTATGATGTCTTTTATCTCGTCCAGAAAAAATTCATTGGTGTGATAGAGGACGCTGTCGACATTTCGTACGGTTACTCCCGCAATGTCCGGTCTGAAAGAGCTGAGGGTGTCATGCAGTGCCCGGCCAATATTCTCTGCAAAGCAGAGATCAAGAATCTCGGCTGAGTGCCCCTTGCCCTCGAGCGAAGCAGCGAGGTATTCGAGTCCTATCGGCGGGACAGGAGGCGATTTGTACCTGTTCGGGTTTACGAGGAGGATCTTCATGGGGGTGATTTCAGTATACGTTATGAAATATCAGCCTGAGAGAATATGACCTCATCCCTGAATGCCTTAATGAGATACAGGGTTTTCCTGATGTGCTCATCCATAACGTCCACCATGGCTGCATCCAGCCCGGCACCGGCCAGATACGTCAGAAACGCGGCTTCAAGAGGTTTTCTGACTGAACGGGACAGCCCTGTAGATATGTTCGAAATCCATGCGATCGTATTCAGGGGAGGTTCGACGAGTTCCCCCAGCATCATGATGCACTCACGGGAATTTACCAGGTGTTTCTGTCCCATGCCCCTGCCCATATGGACGATCGAGGGATCGGCAAAGAGCCGTTCATTGGGGATGTCGGCTTCGTTTACAAGTTCCATAAGCTCTTCGAGGATCTGCAGTTTGGCCTCAAGAGAGACAGGTATCATGCCGCTTGACGCCCTGAGCACCAGCGACGCTTCGGAGTCTGCTATGAGGGAAACGAGCCTTTCCCTATCTTCCGGCTCGTTTCTGGAGATGAAATTGACGAGCGGCGGGTTGCTGCATACGGGCATTGCAATTTGCACGGCCGCGGTATTCCGTGAATCAAGGGATATTCCGCAATCTACGGTATCAGAGATAATTCCGGCAACCCACGGCAGCATCTCTTCATCTCCTGCACCGTCCAGTGAGCACTGAATGTTGATCATATCGGCACCTGCGCCGGCGAGTTGTTTCGCAAGTCCGGCAACAGAATCCCTGTCTCTTTTTGCCAATGCTTCCATGTATGCCCTGTTCCTCGTATTCAGGTTATCCGCTATGGCGATCATGTCTAGCCTCCTTTGTTGTGAAAATGCTTTTTCGGGGAGAATAAGCATGCAGCACAGCACCCCGGAAACGGAAAGACTTTAGATTATTATAGTACTTTCGGACGGTTCTGAGGACAGATTTCTTTGAAACGGGATTAATATCGCTCTTCGGTCCACATAGCAGACGTAAATCTCACCACCCGGTTTCTGCCATACTCTTTTGCCTTGTAGAGCGCGACATCCGCAAACTTGATGGCTTCCCAGATGCTCTGCGTATCGAGAGGGAATTCGCTGACGCCGATGCTGATAGTCTTGCTGATGATTCCCCCGGCAACATGAATCTTGGTCTTTTCCAGGGAAGCTCTAATTTTATTGCCGATATCAAAGGTGGCTTCAGGCTGAATGTCGAGCAGCAACACAAGGAATTCCTCTCCGCCAAAGCGGACGACGAGATCGGAATCCCTGACAATCTTCCTGATGACATTGGCAGTTTCTCTCAGCACTGCGTCGCCGACGTCATGCCCGTATTGGTCGTTCACCTCTTTAAAGAAGTCCAGATCACACATCAGCAAGCCGAGGGTCGAATTTCTTCTCAGAACCCCGGATACTAACGATTCAAAGGTTTCTTCAAGAAATCTCCTGTTGTAAAGACCCGTCAGCGAGTCTTTGATAGAAGACTCCTTAAAAGCCCTCATGATTCTCTTGGATTCCAGCACCGGCTGGGCTTCCGATATATATTGCAGTGTTTTGTTGATCTTTTCCTTTAATTCGGCGGAGGATGCTTCCTCCCCTGAGAGGACAAACTGAACAACACCTCCCACCTTCCCCGAGATAAAGATCGGGATGCAGATGTGGACGCTGCCCTCTTTTTTTCTGAAAAATTTACAGATATCCTGATGTTTTTTTGATGAAATGATATGCCCCGTCCTTTTTACCCTGCAGAGATCGCAGTTCAGCAGCACCTCTGTATCGCAGGAAAGGTCAGACACCACGGGATCCGGAGGATATACCGGTTTGATCGTATTTTTATAGGTGGAGATTTCGTAGATGGTGAGGTTTTTGAACGCCAGATCCCCTGACAGAAAATTCCCGAGACGGGAATAGACATCCTCGACTGTTTCATCTTCCTCGATAATCTTCTTGAAAGAAGTTATCGCCTGAATCATATGAATGAATTTGTTATACTCGGCCGCAAGTATGCCGATTTCATCTTTTGACGGTACCATGATTTCCTTTACCGCATCATGTTTTTCCGTGAATGACCTGAAATTTGCCACAATGGCGTTGACGGGTTGCACGAGATTTCGAGAAATCAGAAAGCCAAACATGACCGAAAGGAAAGCTCCAACAAGAAAGGTACAGACGATGAGTACAAGGGCGGTGTGGAAGCCTTCTTTGATGCCATGAGATATGCTGCTTTCTTCCCGGCGTAATCCTGCCGAGGATTTGTTCAGGGTTTCGATGATGTTCTGGGTTAGGGTGTCATATTCTGCAATCTGCTCCCTCAGTATGACAGGAGATGCCGTGCCCCGTTCTTTTGCAGGAATGATTTCTGACAGAAGATTCTCCAGTCTTGTGGTCTTTGTGAGAACGTCTTTCAGTGAAACCTCAAGCACCACAACGTTCGAAGGGATGCCGGAGATTTCTTTGCTGAACAGGTTACCTGACTGCGGATATCCCTGTATCACACCTCCGGTCCGGAGCAGCATGAGACGGGATCGGCTTTCCTCGATCCCGAGTTTCGCCTTCAGCAGCTTCTCGCGGATCATATCTGTGTTTTCAAGGAGCAATACCTGATGGAGGGTTATGTCCGATTCTGCTAATTCTCTGATAACACTCTGCAGGATGTTCTGCTGGGGTTCGATGACATCAACCAGCGTGCGGGATTCAGCGCTCAGACGAGAAAGTGTGATAAAGCCGATGGCAGAAATGACCACTATCCAGAAAAGGGTGCCGGCGGAAAAGAGAATGAATTTTTTACGTATCGGGAGGTCGGTAAATGTCAGGATATTGATAATCCTGCTCAGAAATGCCCTGATTTTTCGCATCAGAATCTCCTGTTTTTCCGGGTACCTGATTTACTATATCACAGGAGAAACACAAATATAAAGCGAATGCTAAATTTTGCTTAATTTTTTATTCCGATCTCCAGAATCTTCGCTTTTAGTTCCTTGATTCTATCCCGTATCTGTGCGGCCCGTTCAAACTCTAGCCTTCCTGCAGCCTCTTTCATCTCCGACTCAAGCTGCGTTATGTGTTCTTCATCATATCCGTATGCGGCCTGTTCTTCTGCCGCAACAGGAACTGTCCAGTAATCTGCCTCATAGATGGAACTCAGGATGTCCTTGATATTCGACCTCACTGTCTCCGGGCTGATACCCATCCTTCTGTTATACTCCTCCTGTATTTTTCTTCTTCTGGCAGTTTCGTTCATGGCTCGCTGCATCGATCCTGTTATGGTATCCGCATAGAGGATTACCCGTCCGTTAATGTTCCGCGCTGCCCTCCCTGATGTCTGGATCAGAGAGCGCTCAGACCTGAGAAAGCCCTCCTTGTCTGCATCGAGAATCGCCACGAGCGACACTTCCGGAAGGTCGAGCCCCTCACGGAGAAGGTTGACCCCGACCAGCACATCGAAATTCCCAAGCCGGAGATCTCTCAGTATCTGGACGCGCTCAAGGGTGTCTATCCCCGAGTGCAGATACCGCGCCCTTACATTGAGACTGGTATAGTGATCGGTCAGGTCTTCCGCCATTTTTTTTGTCAGGGTTGTTACGAGAACCCTCTCTCCTTTATCCGCCCGCACCCTTATCTCTGACAGGAGGTCATCGACCTGACCGTTGACCGGCCTGACTGAAAGTGCAGGATCAATCAGTCCGGTAGGCCGTATAATCTGTTCAACCACATGTCCCCTTGACTTTTTAAGTTCATACGGCCCGGGTGTTGCAGAGACATAGACAGTCTGATGAACCCTGTGTTCAAATTCTGCAAAGGTCAGCGGACGGTTATCCAGGGCTGACGGGAGCCTGAATCCGTAATGCACGAGAGTCTGTTTTCTCGAACGGTCTCCTTCATACATGCCGCCGATCTGGGGAACAGTTGCATGGGATTCATCGATGATTATCAGGAAATCTTCGGGAAAATAGTCTATCAGTGAATAGGGCGGCTCACCGGGCGCCCTTCCGCTGAGGTGGCGTGAATAGTTTTCTATGCCGTGGCAGTAGCCGAATTCCTTCAGCATTTCAAGGTCAAACCTGGTTCTCTGTTCGATCCTCTGCGCCTCCTGAAGCTTCCCCTCTTTCAGGAACCATTCGATCCTTTCCCCCATCTCTTTTTCGATGCTGATCAGTGCAGGCTCGAGACGGGCCTTTGGGGTTATCCAGTGGCTGTTGGGAAATACCGCATATCTGTAAAGCCTCCGGATTTTTTCTCCGGTAAGCGGATCGAATTCATGCAGCGCGTCAATGTCGTCTCCGAAAAATTCTATCCGCACCCCCCTGTCAAGGGAAAATGACGGGTGGACTTCCACAATGTCTCCCCGCACCCTGAAAGTCCCCCGTTTGAATTCAGAGTCAGAGCGGACGTACTGCATCTCAACCAGCTTTCTGAGGAGTTCGTCCCTTTCCGTATGCATGTTTTCTTCTATCACCAGGTGCATTTCAAGGTAATCCTGCGGAGAACCGATTCCGTAGATGCAGGATACAGACGCAACCACCACGACATCACGCCTTTCCAGGACAGCCTGTGTCGCTGAATGCCGCATCCTGTCGATATCATCGTTGATGAGGGCATCTTTTTCTATATATGTGTCAGTAGTCGGGATATATGCCTCAGGCTGGTAGTAATCATAATAGCTCACGAAGAACTCGACCGCATTTTCGGGAAGCAGTTCCCTGAATTCCCCGAAAAGCTGTGCTGCCAGAGTCTTGTTATGGGCGATTACCAGGGTCGGCCTGTTCAGGCGCGCAATCATATTGGCGATTGTGAAAGTCTTTCCGGAACCGGTGACTCCGAGTAGTACCTGGTGTTGCAGGCCTGTCTCGATTCCCTTCACAAGTGCATCGATCGCCTGAGGCTGGTCGCCTTTCGGAGTAAAGGAGGTAACGATGTTGAATTGTTCCATTTTCTCGCTGTAAGAATTATTATTCGGTGTTTATTTCATTATATTATGAAACAGATCCGGCGATATCCTGCTGTCGTTTCTGCAGCGTTTCCATTTGACGAAACTTCTTTGCCTGATGAGGAGCATTTTCCCGGAAGGTGATACGGTCTTCTTGCATGACTTCAAGCGGACATTGTACACATAACGGGTTATTTCTCCTGCAGAACGTCTTTCCCGCCTTAACAATCAACGCGTGATATTCATTGAAAATACCGGCATCGCGCGCAAGTGCATCGTGGAACATCTCCTGAAACCTGTCATACGGCTTGTCATGTTCCATGATTCCATGACGTGAAAGCATTCTTTTGGTATATGCATCGATCACAAATACCGGTTTCCCTGTTGCGTACAGGAGTATCGAGTCAGCGGTTTCAGGCCCGATCCCCCTTACAGAAAGAAGCTTTGTTCTCAGTTCAGTCATGTCCTCTTTTCCCATCTTCTGCATGCTTCCGCCGTAGTGGTGCATGAGCCATCCGACAAAAGACTTAAGCCTTACTGCCTTAATGTTGAAATATCCCGCAGGCCGTATCATGCCGGCAAGTTTCCCGTCCGGAATTGTGTGCAGCGCCTTTGCGGACAAAGCCCCGCCGGTTTTCAGATTGCGTATCGCTTTCTCAACATTGCCCCAGTTGGTATTCTGGGTCAGGATGGCGCCGACCGCGACCTCGAAAGGCGAATCACCCGGCCACCAGTGCTGGGGGCCGAATGCCTGATACAGCTTGACATATATAGCCTGAAGGATATGCATGGTATATTGTACGTTATTTGAAGGCCATCCACAAAATCAGCTTCCGGCTGTTCCTGCAGGGATTTCTCGCTTTTTCCATTCCCGACTTGTTTCTCATTCAGCGAATTGCCTATAATATCCCTCTGAAAGAAATCGAAAAAAATGGAGGAATGATGCTGATCAGGGGAAGAGTATGGAAATTCGGCAACGATATCGATACTGACGCGATCATCCCTGCGAGATACCTGAATACGTCCGATCCGAAAGAACTTGCCAGGCATGTGATGGAGGATGCGGACAATTCTTTCGCAGGCAGGGTGAGTACAGGAGACCTTATCGTTGCGGGCAAGAATTTCGGGTGCGGTTCATCGAGGGAACATGCTCCAATCGCCATTAAGGCAGCAGGCATCCAGGCCGTAGTGGCAAGGGATTTTGCGAGGATATTTTACCGGAATGCCTTCAATATCGGCCTTCCGATATTTGCATCTCCCGATGCATCGGAAAAGGTGCGAGAGGGCGATGAGGTTGAGGTTGATGCAGACAGGGGAATAATCCGGAACATTACCACAAGGGAAGAGTATAAAGCGAATCCTATTCCTCCGTTCATGCAGGAATTGATAGATTCGGGCGGGCTGATCGAGTGGACAAAAAGGAAACTCGCTAACAAGAAATAAGTGCCCCTCCACGTACAAGGCAGAAGGATGGGGGGCTGGGAGAATAATTTATGAAATCATATGACATTGCAGTCATCCCGGGAGACGGGACCGGGCCTGAGGTAATAGGGGAAGGAATCAAAGTGCTGAATGCTGTTTCAGCCAAGTATGGCATACGCCTTAATTATACCAGCCACGATTTTGGCGGCCAGCGGTATTTAAAGACCGGAGAAGTTCTTCCGGACGGAGCTGTTGACGAACTGAGGAAATATGACGCGATATACCTCGGTGCAATCGGTCATCCGGAGGTGAAACCGGGCATACTCGAAAAGGGAATTCTCCTGAGGCTCAGGTTCGAGCTTGATCAGTATATCAACCTGAGGCCTGTCAAACTGTATCCGGGTGTCGACTGCCCGCTTAAAAACAAGGGTCCGGAAGATATCGATTTTGTGGTCGTGAGAGAAAATACCGAAGGTTTATATGCCGGTGCAGGAGGGGTTCTGAAGAAAGGCTCCCCGGACGAAGTTGCGGTGCAGGAATCTATCAATACCCGGAAGGGAGTTGAGCGCTGCATACGTTTTGCCTTCGAGTACTGCAAAAAGAGGAATAAACACCACAAGCTCACGCTTTGCGGGAAGACCAATGTACTGACATTCGCCTTCGATCTGTGGGAACGTACGTTCTACGAGGTTGCGAAGGAGTACCCTGACATTAGGGTGGATTACGCGCATGTTGATGCAACGACCATGTGGTTTGTGAAGAACCCGGAATGGTTTGATGTCATCGTCACGGACAATATGTTCGGGGATATTATCACCGATCTCGGGGCGATGATCCAGGGCGGCATGGGCATTGCTGCAGGCGGCAACATCAACCCTGAGGGGGTCTCGATGTTCGAACCGATAGGAGGTTCCGCGCCGAAATATACCGGACAGAATGTTGTAAACCCGCTCGCAGCGATCTGCGCAGGGGGAATGATGCTCGAACAGCTTGGGGAGGATAAGGCCGGAAAACTTATCGAGAAGGCGGTGATCGAAGTGACCGGCAGACATCTCAAGAGCCTTGCTGCCGGAAAGATGGGATATGGTACCACAGAGGTCGGCGACCTTGTCGCAAAGTTCGTGACTGAGCTGAATGCCGATTGACAAACGGTTCGTGCATCTGGTATAAAAAAAATCTACCTTGCAGAGAAATCGTCTTTAACAAAGATGGTTGATTGTCCTCATACTACTCCCGGGTAGCTCAGTCGGCAGAGCAGGTGGCTGTTAACCACCCTGTCGGGGGTTCGAGTCCCTCCCCGGGAGCCAACAAAATAATACCTTGCCATTTCTTGTCTACATATTAAAGAGTGAATCAACCTCTCAATATTACATTGGCCATACTGATGACCTTGATCGCAGAATCTCTCAGCATAACAATATTGATTATCATGGGTCTCAACACACAAAGCGGAATAAGGGGCCATGGACATGTGTTTATACAGAAACTTTTCTTACACGGTCGGAAGCAATGCAGAGGGAAAAGGAAATCAAAAGCAAAAAAAGCAGAAGATATATTGAATACCTGCTCAATTGGCAGAGTCCCGAAGGTGTTCGGGATTAACCACCCTGTCGGGGGTTCGAGTCCCTCCCCGGGAGCCACACCAATCAAGGGATTGCAGAGGTATAGCCTTTTTTATCTCAAAATTAAGCCATTCTGCAAGGATCATACTTTTTTAAATTTTCATTGAAGCCATTTTTTCTCAAGAAGCCTGTTATTCCACGAGAATCTTCTTCTCACTTCTGTCCTGAAGTAAACTGCTAACGTAACTGTATTCCAAAGAGAACGAGAGAGATTCAACAGCATTTAGTCTTATCTCACTTCCGAATACGCATCATTCCGCTGCGTGAGTTGAGGAATGATGCGTATTCGGAAGGCAACAGTATAAATTTCCTAAGCTATTGATTATCTCACCAATAGCTCTCGTGCAAAGAATATGATCCTGAACTCCTCAGGAGTCTTGACAATTAGGAATAAATACTATATAGTTTTAATTATGGGAAATAAGAAATTACAAAAATCAGGGCTGGATTTCTTTTGGCGGAGGTCCAGGGAATATGGGCTGAAAATAACCCCTCAGCGTACTGCCATCTATCAGGAGCTTTTGAAGGCTAAGGACCACCCGTCTGCCGATGACATCTATAAAAGGATAGTCAAAAAGATTCCAAACATATCATTTGATACGGTCAACAGAACACTCTTGACATTATCTCAAATTGGTATTACAAATGTAGTAGAGGGGTATGGTCAACCCAAACGATATGACCCTGATCTGGATATCCATCATCATTTCAGATGCACTCGTTGCGATAAAATTATTGATTTTCATTATGCAGATTATGACAGCCTGGTAATTCCTCCGGATATTCAAAAGCAGTTCACGGTATTCCAGAAAAAGGTTGTCTTGGAAGGTCTTTGTGACCGTTGTAAGAATAAATAAGCTTAAGAAGGAGGGATTCCCATGAAAGAAAATAAACGCACACACCCGGCTGGCAGAGGCAGGTCGAATGTGGACTGGTGGCCCAAACAACTGAACCTGAAAATTCTGCACCAGCACTCGTCAAAGTCCAACCCGATGGGCAAGGACTTCAACTACGCCAAAGAGTTCAAGAAACTCGACCTCAAGGCCATCAAGAAGGACCTCTATGCACTGATGACCGACTCGCAGGACTGGTGGCCGGCGGATTACGGGCATTACGGTGGGCTCTTCATACGGATGGCATGGCACAGCGCAGGTACCTACCGCACGGGCGACGGCCGCGGCGGCGGGGGGTCCGGCACTCAGCGCTTAGCGCCCCTCAACAGTTGGCCGGACAATGCGAACCTTGACAAGGCGCGCAGGTTGCTCTGGCCGATCAAGCAGAAATACGGCAAAAAGATTTCCTGGGCCGATCTTATGATCCTCGCGGGCAATTGCGCGCTTGAGTCGATGGGGCTCAAGACCTTCGGCTTCGGCGGCGGGCGCGAGGATCTCTGGGAGCCCGAGGAGGACATCTACTGGGGCAGCGAGGATACCTGGCTCGGCGACAAGCGATACTCCGGTGACCGCGAGCTCGAGAACCCGCTCGCCGCTGTGCAAATGGGCCTGATCTACGTGAACCCTGAAGGGCCGAACGGTAATCCGGACCCTGTCGCTTCGGGCCGCGACGTCCGCGAGACTTTCGCACGCATGGCCATGAACGACGAGGAGACCGTTGCGCTCGTCGCCGGCGGCCATACCTTCGGCAAATCCCATGGCGCAGGCCCTGCGTCGCATGTGGGCCCTGAACCTGAAGGCGCTCCCATCGAAGAGCAGGGTCTCGGCTGGAAGAGCAGCTACGGCAGCGGAAAAGGAGGCGATACGATCACCAGCGGTATCGAAGGCGCCTGGAAGCCAAACCCTACCAAATGGGACATGGGCTACCTGAAGGTGCTGTTCAAATACGAATGGGAGCTGATCAAAAGCCCTGCCGGCGCGAATCAGTGGCTGGCCAAGGATGTAGACGACGAGGATATGGTGGTTGACGCACACGACCCGTCGAAGAAGCACCGGCCGGTGATGACCACTGCGGATCTCTCACTGCGCTTCGACCCGATCTACGAGAAGATCGCGCGGCGTTTCCTCAAGAACCCCAACGAATTCGCGGACGCTTTCGCCCGCGCGTGGTTCAAGCTGACCCATCGCGATATGGGCCCCCGCTCGCGCTATCTCGGTCCGGAGGTCCCGGCGGAGGAATTGATCTGGCAAGACCCCGTCCCCGCAGTGAATCACAAATTGATTGGCGAGAAGGAAATTGCCGCCCTTAAGGGCAAGATCCTTGATTCTGGCCTGTCGATCTCCCAATTGGTCTCGACTGCCTGGGCGTCTGCATCTACGTTCCGCGGCAGCGACAAGCGTGGCGGTGCGAACGGTGCACGTATTCGCCTGGCGCCGCAGAAGGATTGGGAAGTCAACCAGCCAAAACAGCTGGCCAAGGTGCTGAAGACTCTCGGAGGTATCCAGAGCGCGTTTAATAAGACTGCAAAAGGAGGCAAGCAGGTCTCGCTCGCCGACTTGATCGTGTTGGCCGGTTGCGCAGGCATCGAGCAAGCCGCGAAGAACGCCGGTCACAAGGTCACGGTACCCTTCACGCCGGGGCGCATGGACGCATCCCAGAAGCAGACCGATGTGGCCGCCTTTGCTGTGCTCGAACCGAGCGCGGATGGTTTCCGTAACTACCAGAAAACCAAATACGCCGTATCGGCAGAGGAACTGCTGGTTGATCGTGCACAACTGCTGACGCTGACCGCTCCTGAGATGACGGTTCTTATTGGCGGTATGCGCGTTTTGAATGCCAATTTCGGACAGTCCCAGCACGGCGTCTTCACCAGGCGGCCGGAGACCTTCACAAATGACTTCTTCGTGAATCTGCTCGACATGGGCACGGTGTGGAAGGCGACCGCGGAAAACGAAGACGTGTTCGAGGGGCGCGATCGCAAGACTGGCGGACTCAAGTGGACAGGCACGCGTGTCGATCTCGTCTTCGGTTCGAACTCACAGCTCCGGGCCTTGGCGGAAGTTTACGCATGTAAGGACTCCCAAGAAAAGTTCCTGCACGACTTTATAGCGGCATGGAATAAGGTAATGAACCTCGACCGTTTTGACATCGCCTGATCATAGAATACACGTCTTCGAAGGCTTCTGACAGGGCGGCGAACAAACAGTCAGTGAACAACCGGTTCCAGCGGACGGCGTATCGCCGCCGCTGAACCGGGCTGCTATGCAATTCTTTTCCCAGCAACGCTCTTTCGTCACAATAATGCACATAGCCCATATTATTCATAAAAATGGGAATAGCGGCTGAGGACAGAGTATTTGCGCGGATTCTTTTGCTGATAGTCAAATGCAATATATGAAAACAAAGAGGCAAACGCCTCGAAGGGAGGAACGACCGAGAATGAGAAAAAAATACTCTGTCCTCAGCAGAATCAGAAAAATTTATGAATAACATGGGATAAGGGGTATAACAGAACAACTTTTACTGTATATCCCATAATATCAGGGAATGCCGACATAAAGATATTTATTTGCGACAATCACTCCGCAATCTGATAACATATCGATATGAATATTCATACAATATTTGCTGTCTTCTTTTTGCTTCTTGTGATGCTCAACATCACGGTCATCTTTTTTCTTCCTGATGACCTGACTTTTCTATTCATTAAAGAATGGGGACCGGTGGAGAATGCACAGGTTATTCTTTATGTGACTGGTGCACTTGTCTCGTGGATTTACGCAAAACGGAACATATGGGCTGGAGGTTATCAGGGCTGTATAATTCTTCTGATTTTCGCTATGCGTGAACTCGACTTCCAGAAAAAGTTTACGGGGATCAGTATCACGAGAACAAAATATTATTTTCATTCCGATGCAGCGCTTCTTACAAAGATAATGTTTGCGTGTATCGTTGTCTGCATAGTTGTTTTTATTATCGTATTCGTCAGGAAAAATTTCAGCGTTTTGCTGCACAATGTAAGAGCACGTAAAAACTGGGCGCTATCTGTTCTCGCGGGGTTATTGTCCATGCTTTTTGCTTTTTTTGTCGACGGAAGTACAAGAATTCTCGAAACACTCGGAATCGAATCCGTTAAGCACGAACATCTATTGAAAAATTCCATGGAAGAACTATTCGAACTTGCGATACCTTTCTTTTTTCTCAATGCGCTCCTTTTGTATGGAAAGTCGGATAAGGGAAATTACACGGACAAAGTGAAATAATCAGTTTTATCCGAAAAAATTCTCTTCCTCCTGACAAGCAGCATATTTACCCAGCGGAGTAACCATCCATTGCCCGAATAAATGCGCACGTGCAGTAGTGGAGGGAATTATGCAGGCGTAAATAATTATGTGAGGGAAATCACAGATTTTCACAAAAAAAATATTTACCATAGTAATGGTGAAAAATTTGAAATATGGTACGGCTGATGCGCTTGAATATATTGGATAGCTGTTAGCGAAAAGCAAGGCATATTTAACATATGCTTAAATGTGCGGCATAAATTTACTGAGGTACATTTACAGTGCGGTTGAAATAGATTATATTGAAGTATTAACTAGATAGACTAAGAATACAGGGAAAAACGATGACCGTACCAGTTTCTTTTTTCTGTGAACAAGGGGGAAAGATGTGTCCCCTCACTCCTGGTTTTATTTCTTCCTTATTATCGCCAATCTGCGGAATGCTCCTGCAAAAGTCTGGAGATGAATCAAATCGCACAGGATAAACAAACAAAAAGAGAGGTTTGCCATGGGGAGAAAAAAAGGTAAGTATTGGCTTCTGGTTATTTCGGCATTTTTTTTGCTGGCATGGAGTATCCATCCCGTGCATTCTGCCGATGAGCTTTTTTTGACAGGGGTCGTGAAACGGGTTGACTCTACCCGGGGTCTGGTCATTGTGGAGATCCGTTCCGGAAGCTGCCCGGGGACTATGACATTAAAGGTAAGGGATATCGAAGAGGTGTCAGGGAGTGAAGGGAAGAAGATCTCGTTTTTTATCAATACTTCAATCTGCAGCACAACTGAACTAAACGAAATGTATGACATTGTATTTCTGAGAGGGTAGAAGCCATGAGAAACAATCTGATTAGAACGATAACAGTATGTACCATGATATTCTTTCTTTTTCTTCCGGAAAGTAACGCGCAAACAATGAGTGATTACTGCCAGATCCCGCCGTACGTTGGTTTTGCTGTGGCGCCGAATGTTCTTTTTGCAATCGATGTGAGCGGAAGTATGAGCTGGAAAGCGTATTCTTATCAGGACACAGACAGCAACGGTGATGGATATCTTGACAGATATAATCCGGCAGTTTCCTATGAAGGATATTTCACGCCTTCCAAAATATATAAGTCTGATGCGAACGGAATATATGAGGAAACAACACCTACTGGAGTACCCTGCACCTGTACCTGTATAGACTGGAGGTGCAGGAATACCAACTGGGGCGGTTGCGTCTGGCGAGGGGGAGGATGCAATCGGTGGGGATGCTGCATACAGGAACAGTGCACAGGTGACTGCAATCTGGAATCGGGCAATTATCTCAACTATGCGAATATGGCGCGCATAGATCTGCTTCGCTGGGCTATGACAGGGGGCACACCGAGTTCCTGCACTGGAGCACAGACTTTTAATAACGGTTTTTGCAACCCTGAATTATGGGCTCAGCCGGGGAATGCTGTCAAAGTCGGAAGTGTATGCAACGATAGCCTGGATGTTAATGGTGACGGCATAGCGGATGGCGGATGCATCCTGCTGACTGATAACGGAACTCGGGTAAAGGTTCCCTGGGACAGGGTTTATGCCGGTCTTGCATTCAAATTCAAATCGTTGGAACTAAGACCCAGGGTAGGTGCCATGTTGTTCAGCGGTACCGGCGTGAGGGCACAGAAGATTTATATCGGTGATTTTACCGCCCCCAACTCGACAGCCGACGAATTCCCGTATATGAATTTCATTTCCCATATCAACTCGGGACAACCGACAGGTGCAACTCCAACAGGACCCGTTATGTGGGATGCCTCGAATTATTTTTCACAGAAAACTCCTGAATACGGCGGTTTTTCGCCTCAAAGCGGGGAAGGGGACCGGTGGAAAAACCCGATGTACGTATGTGTTCAGGGAGGAGCAAACTGTAGGTATGTTCCGTGTGCGAACAATTTCGTCATACTTATGTCAGACGGACAATGGAACACCGGCGGGGGCCCTCCGGCGTTTTCTACCTGTTCCATCAACTCGGGATTTGAGAACCACTCTGCAGACCCTGTTGTGCCTGCCTATAAGATGCATATGGGATTTGACAATATTAAAACAGGTGTTCGTACAAACGTAAAAAATGTATATACCGTAGGTCTTTTCATGGGCGGCACGGGCGAGCATTCTATGAAGAACGTTGCGGTATATGGCTCTTTCGATAATATTGCAAGAACCTGGCCGGCAAACTTAGCAGGATATCCTGACGATTCCTGTGCAATGGATGACTGTGGAACCGGCAGGGGAAGCCCCTGTGAGCCATTGCCCGCATCCTCACCTGACTGGGACAAGGACGGAGACGGCAACCCTGATACGTTCTATAAAGCCAGTGATGCATTGGGCATTAAGGACAACATTCTCGATGCTATCCTGTCGATCCTCCAGCAGATAGCCTCAGGGACAGCGGCATCTGTGCTCGCATCCGGGGAAGGAACAGGGGCAAACCTCGTTCAGGCCATCTTCTACCAGCAACGCTCTTTCGGAACAAATGACATTGAATGGTCGGGTTCACTCAAGAACCTCTGGTATCATATTGATCCGCTGCTGTACAGCAGCACAATCAGAGAGGACACGGCATCCCCGAATATTCTTGACCTGTCAAATGACAATATCATCAGATTCTTTTTTGATTTGACCGACTTTACCACAAAGGCACAGCTCTTTTCGGACGCGAACGGTGACGGTACTGCTGACAGCACGATCCCTGTGGCAACTGTACCCTTCAACAATGTAAAGTCTCTCTGGGAGGCAGGAAAGGTGTTGCATCGAACAGATCCCGCAGACAGGATCATTTATACCTTTGACGGAACAAGCCGCATTGTTCTGCCAAATACTGCGGGCAGCGGTTCTCCCTTAATCTCGCTCCTGCAGGCAGAAAACGTCAATGAGGCAACAGCGCTCTTGAGGTATACAAAAGGGACTGACTTGAAAATCTGCTCTGTAAACAAAAATATCTGCAACTCCGATGCAGACTGTACCCAGAGTGGAGAAACATGTAAGTCTTACAGGAATCGGACGGTGACATATGACGGAGTGACAAACACCTGGAAACTCGGAGACATTATCAATTCAACTCCGAAAGTGGTTTCATGGATACCCCTCAATGTCTACCACACACTATATCAGGATCAAACCTATCGAAACTTTATTCGGTCAAGTGCCTATCTGGACAGGGGCTTGGTCATTGTTGGGTCAAATGACGGGATGCTCCACGCCTTCAGATTCGGGAACCTGAAATTGTTCGAAGAAAAATTCAGGAAAGCGGAATTGACAGGAACAGAATTCGGCAGAGAGGAATGGGCCTTTATTCCCCAAAATGCACTGCCTTATCTGAAATATATCGCGGATCCAAACTACTGCCATATCTATACAGTTGACTTAACTCCTCATGTGTTTGATGCCAGCATAGGTTCACCGGGATCAGGAGACGTGTCAGACAGTGCAAAACCTTCTGACGGGTCTTCATGGAGGACTGTGGTAATAGGCGGCATGAGGTCAGGCGGAGCCTGCAGGGATGTCGCGACACAATACGGGGTGCAGACCCCCGCAGCCGGCAGGGGATTCTCATCCTATTTTGCGCTTGATATTACAGACCCGGGGAATCCTCAAGTCCTGTGGGAATTCTCGCATCCAACCCTCGGTTTTTCAACCGCAGGTCCTGCTGTGGTCAAGATCAGCAGCAGAACAGGCGGCGTACCTGACAGCAGCAAAAACGGCAAATGGTTTGTGGTCTTTGCCTCAGGCCCAACAGGCCCGATCAATACCGTGGCAAAACAGTTCAGGGGTTATTCAGACCAGAATCTGAGAATTTTCATACTCGATTTAAAGACCGGGCAACTCCGCAAAACAATTGATACCGGAATACAGAATGCCTTCGCAGGTTCCCTGACCGGCGCATCGGTTGACTTTGATCAGAACAATGCGACAAATGCAGGTTTTTATCAGGATGATGCACTTTATTTCGGTTATGTGAAGGCAGAAAATAATCCGCCGACTGCAAGTACGAAATGGACAAGAGGCGGGGTAGTAAGGATTCTCACAAACCAGGACCCGAATCCGGATAATTGGATCTGGAGCAGAGTCATAGACGATACAGGACCTGTTACAGGAGCAGTGGTGAAGCTGCAAAACTACAAAACAGACGTCGTGCGTCTTTATTTTGGTTCAGGAAGATACTACTTTAAGATTGCTGACGAAATAGACGATGCCGACAGTATAAGAAAACTCTATGGTATCGTGGAACCCTGCTTTTCCGCATCCGGGATAGACATTTCCTGTACCACGATGGTTTCAGAGAGTTCTCTTAGTCAGGCTGACAGCGCAAGCGGTTCCACAGATCCGGATGGCTGGTACATACTTCTGGATTCATGTACCAATGCAGCAGGTGCGGAAGTCGCGTGTGCAGACTCTTCAGTCCGCTACAGAACTGAAAGAATGGTTACGGATCCGCTTGCTACTCCTATTGGTGCAGTGTTTTTTACCACTACAAAACCTGCTTCGGATATATGTGGCTTTGGAGGAACAACTCATCTCTGGGCGGTAAAATACGATACAGGCGGCGCAGTTGGAGGTTCGATACTGAAGGGGAAGGCGCTTGTGCAGGTATCGACGGGGAGCATTGAGGAGATTAATCTGAACACGGCATTTACTCAGGAAGAAGGGAGGCGGACTGCTGCTTTTCATGGTGTTCCCCCGCAGGGTCCTCCCCCCGGGATTATTGTGCCCCCAAAACCTATACAGAAGATTATGCATATCAGGGAAAGATAGGAGCATCTGGATGTAAAAAGGCGCAGAGCAATGGCACTGGCATGACTGCCTTATCTGAGTCTGCCAGTGTCTGAAATTTGAAAGAGTAGTGCTCTCACATGTATGTGAGGCCTGTCAAAAAACGCATAATCTTGCCCGCGACAATCTGTTTTTTCAAGATAATTCCGTGGCATACGCATGACATGCCGAAAATATGGTAATTAATTTTTTTTTAGTTATAATAAAAAAGCTTTTGGAGTGTATTTGTCGTAAACCTTCAGATGCTTTGAAAGCTCTGAGGGTTTTTTCATGTCAAAATGAGATTGCGTTGAAAAGACAATGATCACTGAACTGAATGACATGATATTTATGGGCGAAACACTCACATTGGAAAAAGCGAAGCCTCAGCGATCCGGAGGCGGGTTTCGGGACAGGGAGACCAGCTTTGGAGGCGGTGGCAAAAATTTAGGGAAAGTCTGGAGATAGCTGTTTTGGAAATCCGAGTGAGCGGAAACGATATTGAAAGAGCCTTAAAAAGCCTTAAGCGCGAACTGCAAAAGGAAGGTCTTTTTAAGGAAATCAAGCAGAGAAGCTATTATGAAAAGCCGTCCGAGAAGGAAAAACGGAAAAGGAGAGAAGCGCAGAAGAAAAGGAGAAAAGCTTTACGGTTTAAGAGATCTGTCTAGGCAGTGAAAAATAAGAATCAACCTTCTTAATACTCCCTTAAAGGAAAAGTTGTTTTGATTTTCTGCTTTCCCTGCACAGGATTCATAGCACTCAAACAAAAAAGCACAGGAACAGTAACCCCATACCGACATGATGTCAGGTAACAAAAAAAACACACGAAGGATAGAAAAGAATGATATTTGAAGAATTCAAGCTCAGTAAAGATACACTGAAATCCATATCAGAATTGGGATTTGAAGAACCTACTCCCATTCAGGTGTCGGCCATACCGCTCATAATGAACGGACGTGATATCGTGGGCCAGGCGCAGACCGGAACAGGCAAGACAGCTGCCTTCGGTATCCCGATTGCTGAAAACATGCACATGGGCAAAAACCCTTTTGCGATAATACTGGAACCGACCAGGGAACTGGCGGTACAGGTGTCGCAGGAAATCCACAAACTGGGCAAGTACAGGAACGTCAGCGTCCTGCCTGTGTACGGGGGTACATCGATTGAAAGGCAGATAAAATCACTGCACCGCGGCGTAAATGTCGTTGTCGGAACCCCCGGCCGTATTATAGACCTCATGAACAGAAAAAAACTCTCATTGTCTGAGATAAGGATTGTGGTTCTTGATGAAGCAGATGAGATGCTTGACATGGGTTTTCTTGAGGACATAGAGATGATCCTCGGCGCTGTCCCGGCCGGACGTCAAACCCTTCTCTTTTCCGCCACCATGCCGCAGCCTATCATGAATATCGCGAGACGTCATATGAAGAATCCTGCAAAAGTACGGATAAACGCGCAGGAGGTTGTTGTTACAAAGATACGCCAGGCAGCATACGAAGTCAGGGAAGAGAGCAAGGTCGATGCACTGTCACGTCTCCTTGATGTGGAAAATCCGCAGCTTGCCATCGTCTTTTGTCATACAAAAAGAGAGGTTGACGATGTCTTTATGAAACTCAGTCAGCTTGGGTACAATGCGGGGGCCATTCATGGTGATTTTACCCAGGTGCGTCGCGAAGAAGTGATGAAACGGTTCAGGGCAGGAATGCTGGATATCCTCGTTGCGACTGATGTGGCTGCCAGGGGTCTTGATATAAAGGATGTATCCCATGTAATTAATTACAGTATTCCGCAGAACCCTGACAGCTATGTCCACAGGATTGGAAGGACAGGAAGGGCAGGCAGGTCAGGCAGCGCGATCACCTTCGTGACTCCCTGGCAGTACAAACATCTGCGTTTGATCGAAAAAACTGCAAAGACAATCATCCACAGAAAAAAACTGCCTTCTTCCGCAGATGTTGTGCGGGCGAAAGAAAAAAATATTGTCAGGGATATCGCGAAAATCATTCAAGACAAACGTCATGAGGGATATTTCCAGGCAGTAAAAGAATTGTCCGGAGACCACAGTTTTAGCGACATTGCAGCGGCAGCGTTATGTGCAGCCTATGGTGAGATGCAGGAGAGGCCGGCAGAGAAAGCACCAAGCAAGGACCCGCATGTTCATCTGATCAAGACCGAAGGGAAAAATGGCAGCAGGAGGTCACCGGATATCCTGAATTCAGGGACATCAAAAAGTCACATGTATTTGCAGAGGGGACGAAAACACCGGGAAAAAAGCTTTTACAGAACTTTTTAGTTCCACCTACGTAAACCCCCGGACGTAAGTCCGGGGCAGTTTGCCCCATATTATTCATAACTTTTCTGAATATCCCGAGGATAGAGTATTCTTGCTCAGTCTTTCCTTATTCTACTGCTACAAACGTTTCTGTCCTGGTGAGTCCTTTTATTTTTCTTATGTCTTTCAATATCTTGTTGAAGATATCATTCATGTCTTTTGCTTCGAGGATGGCTATGAGGTCATAGGCTCCCGTAATGATGTCGGCACTTTCTACTCCCTTTTTCCCGCGCAGGGTATCCCTCACGAAGCGTTCCTTTCCCGTGGTGATATTTGCCAGCATATATACCCGTGACATGTGCTCCCCTCCCTTTCATCCGGCCTTTTCAGGTTGATAAGTGAACTGCTTTCCTAGAAGTATCATGCATATCTGAAATCTGCCTGTGAAGATTGCAGATGAACACTGCAACGAATGATGGACCTTACCACCAGTACGGCGGGGGCGGACCTGGCCCGTAACCCTTCCACCAGTAGTGATGTCCCCACCAGGGGGGATATGGCTCATAATACGGGGGAGGTATATAATAGACATTGCGTTCTTCCCAGAGATAGATTTCTCTGATCCTGAACAAAGGATAGCCGTAATCCATTTCGTCTATCTTCCCCTGCCTTATCCCGAGGAATTCCCCTGCAAAAGTTATCTGTCGGTCCTTCCTGAAAATAATCGGGTCGAGGAGACCGCTTTCCCTTGGGAAAAGGGCATAGAACCTGCCATACGCTCTCCCTGTTTCCTGCAGATAACCCCTGGCATCAACCGGCACATAAAGTGCTTCTATCAGGGAGCCTTCAGCGGTAGCCTTTGAGCTGATAATTACTCCGCCGAGGACGAACAGCTTTCCCGTATACTTCTCGGGAACCTGCCTCATATCAGAAAGATGAAAATCCCTGATGGAGACATCCATCACATCTTTTCTGAGAACCGGTGCGCAGGAAAGCATGGCCAGCAGAACGATGAGAACAGGAATAAACGACGGATTACGTTTCATAATTAAATTGTAAAACATTTTGCAGCATTGTCAATATGCAGGGATAACAGGTAATATAAATACTATGAATCTTATTGTTATCATTGCAATTCTTGCATCCTGTATGTTCCCTTTCCCTTCGCTTGCAGCTGCTGAGGAAATCCCGTCTCACAGGATTTCTGTTTCATTTGATACCGGGAAAAACGTTGTCCGGGGCACGTCGGTCATAGTTCTCAGGGAGCGGAAGGCGACAGACATCCATACCGGTGACCTCCACATTATCTCTGTGCAGAAGGACGGCAGACCTTATGTTCCCGAAATGAAGGACGGCGTGTTTTCAGTTACATCAGCAGCCACTCTTGAAATAGTCTTTGAAGGGGTATACAGGGAAAATCCATCGGACAATAACCATCCGGAATCGCCGGGAGTCATCGGAGGAAAGGGGATACATCTGTCCGGTCGGTGGTATCCGTATGTAGATGGGCCTGCGTTTTACACGCTGAAAGTCCTGCTGCCCAAGGGATTTCGTGCGGTTTCCGAAGCAGAGGATGTCGAGGTGCAGGAGACCGCAGACGGAATGCAGTATTCGTTTATCTTTCCCCATCCGGTAGAAAGAGTGAGTCTTGTTGCCGGAAGATATCTGGAAATACAGGAAACGTTCGAAGGGATTTCACTCACCGGGTTTTTCTTTCCGGAAGATGTTGCTCATGCAAAAACGTATTTCGGGTATGCCAAGAAATACCTCAGGATGTACGGCAAACTGCTGACACCTTTCCCGTACAGGAGGCTTTGCATTGTGGAAAACATCCGGCCCGGCAGTCATTCCCGGCCTACCTATATTGTGGTGGAACCTGAGATGATTCAGGACCCTGCATATGCAGAGGAATCCTTCAGACGTGCATTCCTCCGGCAGTGGTTCGGACACTATATCTTTACGGACCGCAGGGAAGGAGACTGGTCCGGGGGACTGGTTGCCTATCTCTCTGACCATTTTATGAGGGAGAAAGCCGGAGAGGGAGTGCAATACAGGAAACAGATGCTGACAGAGTATGCCAATTACGTGAACCAGAAAAACGATATCCCTCTCAGGAATTTCATATACAGGCATAATCCGTCAGATTCCACTGGATACATTAAAGGATTGATGGTATTCCACATGCTGGAAAATCATACGGGAAAGGATGCATTTTACAATGCGCTGAAGAAGCTCGTTCGCGAACACGGGTTCAGGGAGGCATCCTGGGATGACCTGAAAAATGCGTTTGAAACTGAATCCGGTAAAAAACTGGAAAGATTTTTTGACCAGTGGCTGAACCGGAAAGGACTTCCGTCACTTACGGTGAATGATCCCAGGGTATTGGTTCTGCGGGGAACGCCGACAGTAGTCTTTGACATCGTGCAGGAAGGTGAACCCTACACTATGGACCTGAAAGTGAAGATCGTGACCGATGTATCTGAATTTTCCAGAACACTTACTCTTGACAGCGGAAAAGGGTCGTTTGAAATCCCTGTACAGGGATCACCTGTGAAGATGACCGTGGACGGAGATTGCAATGTCCTGAGGAAACTTTCTGATGAGGAAATCCCGCCGCTGCTGTCGGGTTTTTTCGGAGATGAGAAAAAGATTATCCTCGTTTCCGATGAAGACAGGGAAAAATACCAAAAACTCATAAGTATCGTAAAAGGGGCGGTCATAAAGGACGAATATGAGATTATGGACGAAGATATCAGGACTCATTCATTGCTCGTGTTCGGATACGGCGGGCCTGTCATGAAGCGGCTGTTCGGAACTGCGAACAGGACGGGTGACGGATTTTCCCTGGAAATATGGAGGAATCCCCTGAATCCGTCAAAGGTAGTTGCGATAGCATCAGCAATTTCCCGGGCTGAGGTAGATATGTCGGCAGAGAAAATCTTCAGTTACGGGCATACATCGTTCGTGCGGTTTAAAAAGGGGAAAAATGTCGATGTGAAAACCGCTCCTGCCGAACTGGGATTAGTGTTCGGTCTCGACAAGCCGGTGCTTGTCATACAGCCGCGGCAGATCACAAGGATTGAAGAGATCATTCCCAATATTCTTGAGAAACCCGTCATCTATATCGCGGAACGTCATACCGATTACGAGGATCATAAGGTCCAATTGAAGGTAATCATGAACCTCCATGAACAGGGAAGAAAGTTTGCGATCGGCATGGAGATGTTTCAGAGACCGTTTCAGAAGGTCATCGATGATTACCTTGCCGGTGCGATAAGCGAAATGGAGTTTCTGAAAGGCACCGAGTATTTCAAGAGATGGCAATTCGATTACCACCTTTACCGGGAGATTGTCGAATATGCAAAGGCAAAGAAAATCCCTGTGATTGCGCTCAATATCTGGACAGAGATTGTCAAAAAGGTTTCCTCGGAAGGCCTCGATTCCCTCTCTGATATCGAGAAAAGGGAAATCCCTGAATCGATGAACATGTCTGATGCGGCATACCAGGAGAAACTCCGTGATGTATTCAGGCAGCATCAGCATTCGAACAAGGAAGGACGGAATTTTGAAAATTTCTATCAGGCACAGATCCTCTGGGATGAAACCATGGCTCATTCCATAGATGCATTCCTCAAAAAGAATCCTGATTACCAGATGGTGGTGCTTGCGGGTACCGGACATATCATGTACGACTCCGGAGTTCCGAACAGGGTACACCGGTTGAACGGGAAGGAGTATGTAACGATCATTCCGAATAACGGATCTGTCGACGCAGAACTTGGGGATTATCTTTACTCAGCAGAGAGTATCCCTCTGCCTTCGAATCTGAAACTCGGTGTTGTACTGAAAGAGAAAAAGGGGCGGGTTGAAGTCGAGAAGATTGTGCCTGGAAGTATCGCCAAGAGCGCGGGCGTGGAGGAAGGAGATATTATTATCTCACTGAACGACTGGGTGGTTTCTGATATCGCAGATGTGAAGATCTTCATGCTCGAAAAGAAGAGGGGGGAAAAGTTTACTGTCAGGGTGATGAGAAAAGGGTTCCTGTCCGGGTACAAAGAAGTTGTTCTGATCGGAACGATGTAGCATTATCCTTTAGGCCGGGTTTTTCATCCTGAGCCTGCCGTGACTGCAGACTTCTATGAGCTTTTTCCGCTGAACAGGAAAGGATTACTTGAATATTTCTCCTGTCTCCTTGTACCAGAGAAGCAGATCCAGATGTGCTAAGGGGATGCCTGTGCTCAGGGCAAACTCGGCCATTCTCTGCTCTGTCAGCAGATACGCCCCCCTGCTGAGGGATCCGGGAATTTCCTTGATGACGCCGAGAAGAAGGAGATTTTTCAGGATATGTCTGTCCAGGATTGCAATATTCTCTCCGAGGCCGATATTCCTCAGGAAATGACTTGCTTCCTTGTATCCGAGTCCCCTGATATTCTCTGCCAGCCATTCCCTGAGTGCACGGCAGTCAGCATGAGATTGGATGATACGTCTTATGGAGAACCTGCCATCCTTCATGCACAGCGACCTTGCCTCAACGACATACCCGGCTTTTTTGTTGTGGAACCGTACACGGTGGAGCCTGTCTCGTATCTGATCGACAGTCCCGTCAGTCAGAAGATTCTGCTCCTTAATGGAGAGAACCGCATTCCAGCAGCACTTTGCCCTGGATTGCGGAGTGAGGAGACAGAATACGAGTTCACCGAAGAGTTCTTCGTCCGTGCAGCGCCTGCCGCAAAGCCGGAATTCCCTGAGACGTGAATCTATTTCACGTTTCTTGCCTGCATGAATTTCAAGGAGCTGATTGAGTATTGTCCAGTTATATCGTTTTTTCAGCAAGGGCATAGCTGTGCACACTGCGGGGTTCAGTCCTATATCTGCCTGAGACAGGGAATATGAGACAGAAAATCTTCTCGCATAAAACCGTCTGATGCATTGTAGTGATCAACAGAATTTCCTGACAGGCACGACTATCAATAGTTTAACACAGCAGCATGTTAGAGTATACTAATGAGGAGGCTGTATAATGGTGCAGCAGCCAGAAGATATCCTTACACGCGAAAGGTTTGATATGGACATATATCGGCTTGCAGAGGCACTCGGCAGGCAGGAGAGAGATATCCTTGATTTCAGTTCGCCGGTGAATCCGCTCGGTGTCTCCAAAAAGGTAAAGGCGGAATTGCGGAAGCATCTCAAGTATCTCTCTCAGCATCCTGACACTGAAGCAGTACGACTGAGAAAAAGGCTCGGACAATTCCATGGCATCAACCCGGAGATGATACTCTGCGGAAACGGAAGCACAGAACTCGTGTATCTGCTCGCGAGGGTTATCGCGCCCCGGAAGGTTCTGATCCCTTCCCCCACACTGCCGGTATATGAACAGGCATTGCTGAAAGATGGACGCGGGGAGCGGCGGACAGATATCGCATTCTTCTTTCTTGAAGAGCACAATGGATTTCAGATAGAGCCGGATGAGTTTATTGGTATTCTCAAAGGCAACGAATTTCTCCCGCCTCCCGTCGATAACTCGTCATCTTCCTGTAATATGGCCTTTCTGTGCAATCCCAATAACCCTACAGGACGGCTGCTGAAGAAGGAGCATGTGCTGAAGATCGCAGATGCTGCGAGAGACACCCGGTGCTATTTGATCGTGGACGAATCGTATATGGATTTCTGTCCGGGGGACTCGGTTATCAGTGAAGCCGGAAAAAATCCCTATCTGGTCGTACTCAGGAGCATGACCAGTTTTTATGCCCTTGCAGGTTTGAGGATCGGGTTTGGTGTCTTCCCCCCCTCCCTTGCAGAAAGACTGAAGCGGAACAGGGAGCCATGGACAGTGAACAGTCTTGCGCAGCGGGCGGCTGTCATCGCAATTAGGGATAAGGCATACCGGAAAGAGACGTTTGTCCTGATGGAAAAGGAAAAACGCTTTCTCGAAAAGAAATTCAGGAAACTCGGAATAGAATATTTTCCCTCGGATGTAAATTTCTATCTTCTGAAAACTGCCTCTTTGGACGAAATATCTTCCAGACTGAGAAAAAAGGGGATACTCGTGAAAACCAGCTCCGGGCAAAGGGGACCCGAAAAAAAATACCTTATGGTTGCGGTGAAGACACATAAGCAGAACTCGGTCCTGATCAGGGAAATTTCCTCTGTCATGAAGGAAGGAAAGAATGCAGAAAACGTGACAGGATCATGACCGATGCCCAGCACTGGCCAGCCAGTTTACCGGGAAGGGCAGAAATGATGCCAAAACGGAGAACCGGACAGAGGGAACATGAAGAAGTTACGGGATCTTACCATGCCGATCAGGCAATGGCTGAAAAGCGCTAATTTTGCGATAGAGGGGATCCTGCATGCTGCAAAAACACAGCGGCATGTGCGATACCATCTTCTTAGCGCCGCAGTGGTGCTCCTCCTGAGTTATGTCCTCGGGGTCTCGCGCATTGAGTTCCTCATCATTGCCCTGTCTGTTATCGCGGTGCTCCTTGCCGAGATGTTCAATACCGCAATTGAAGTCATCGTCGATATCATATCACCGGAGCATTCCGAGAAGGCGAGGGTCGTAAAGGACATCGCAGCGGGAGCAGTGCTGATCACCGCATTCGGTGTTGCGGTCATCGGGTATATAGTGCTTTTCCCCTATCTCCAGGACACCTTTCACAGAGGGCTCTACATCACAAAACACTCCAAGGAAGAAATCGCCCTCATCGCATTTATTATTGTGGTGATCCTTGTCGTGGTGACCAAGGCATATTTCGGAAGGGGTCTGCCGCTGAAGGGAGGAATGCCGAGCGGACATGCAGCGCTGGCATTCTCGGTGTGGGTAGCGACGACGTTCATGACAGAACACTTTTTCGTCTCGGTTCTCTCGTTTGTCGTTGCGGTTCTGATTGCACAGAGCAGGGTAGTCACCAGGGCGCATTCTATATGGGAGGTCATCCTGGGAAGCCTTATGGGGGCATCCGTGACGTTTCTCCTCTTCAGGATATTTTCCTGACGCAGGGATTTGAACAGTTTGCAGGGAAATCTTCCGCTGCTGACGCAATAACACCAAATCCCTTCACAAAAGCGCAAGGTTTCCTTAATCGCAGGAATATGAAATAATACAGCATGCGGAATTTGCGCGATGCAATAGTGGACCTTTACCGGCAGGCTGCAACTTCATTGCCACGGGATGTGGAAAAGGCTTTAAGGAAGGCGTATCGGAGAGAAGCGCAGGGTTCGAACGCGCGCGCTGCCCTTGCAACGGTTCTCGAGAACGTACGCATCGCACGGGATGACTCGAAGCCGATATGCCAGGATACCGGCGTGCCAGTATTTTTTGTCAGCATACCTTCGGGCATAAGCCATCTTCAGGTAAGAGAAGACATCATCAGGGCAACCAGAATTGCAACCAGGCAGATTCCGCTGAGACCCAATGCGGTCGACATTCTGTCTGAAAAGAATTCCGGCGACAATACCGGAGCCGGATTCCCGGTGATATACCTTGAGGAGACCAAAGATACACTGCTTGTCATGAATCTCATGCTGAAGGGTGCGGGATCGGAAAATATCGGACAGATCTATAAACTTCCTTCCGAAGACCTCATGGCTGAACGCAACCTTGAAGGAGTGAGAAAGTGTATTCTCGATGCGGTATACAAGGCACAGGGCAGAGGATGTCCTCCTTATGTCATCGGGGCAGGCATAGGTGCTGCGAAGGATCAGGTGGCAAAGCTTTCAAAAGTGCAGTTCCTGAGGGATATTGAAGATAAAAATATGCATCGCGTCCTGCGAAAGCTCGAACAAAGAATCCTGGAAGATCTCAATCGTCTCGGGATCGGACCAATCGGCTTCGGTGGCGCAACAACAGCCATAGGAGTGAAGATCGGCGTTTGCCACAGGCATCCGGCTACGTACTTCGTAGACGTTGCAATGTCCTGCTGGGCGGACAGAAAGGCACAGCTTGTGTGGGACATCCGCAAGCCGCAATTCGAAATCAGGAAATGACAATGAAAGAAGCCAGGGGAATCTGCCTTCCGATGACACAAAAGGACGCACGCACGCTGAAAGTCGGTGATCTCGTCCTCATCAGCGGAAATATCGTTACAGGAAGAGACAGGATCCATAATTACCTGTTCAATATGAGGCCGACCGAAAAAGAAGTGCCGTTTCCTCTGAATGGCACTATCATCTACCACTGCGGTCCTCTCATGAGAAAGATACACGGAGGCTTTGAGTGTGTTGCGGCAGGTCCGACAACAAGCGCAAGGCTCGAGATATATGAACACCGGATTATTGCTGAATATGGTATTCGGGGTGTTATGGGGAAGGGTGGTATGGGCGCACAGACTTTGAGCGCCCTTCAGAAGGAAGGGAGTGTATATTTTCATGCCGTTGGCGGTGCAGCAGTGTATCTTGCCGCTAAGGTCAAGAAAGTGGCCGGTGTCTGGATGCTCGATGAATTCGGCATGACAGAGGCGATGTGGCTGCTTGATGTGGAGGATTTCCCCGCATTGGTTACGATGGATGCCCATGGCGGAGACCTGCATGAGGCAATAGACAGGAAATCGTTTCATGAATTCAGGAGACTTGCCGGCATAGGGGAATATCGCAATCCACCTTATCCGGAAAAAGGAGTCAATCCTTGATGAAATACTACACAATGACCGTTCTGCTGACAGTGTCATTTGCACTGTTTTTATTTCAGGCTGGATGCAGGAAGGCAGATCAGCCTCCTGAAGCACCAAAGAGGACCGGATCGCATCAGGCAGCAGAAAAGGCGGCTGAAAAGCTGTTCAATGAACGTTGTCTCATGTGCCATCATGACAGCGCCACGATGAAAAAAATCTCACAGACGGATGAGATTATAAAAACGATAAGGAATCCGAAAAGGGGTATGCCGAAATTTGCAGAAGAAGAAATCTCGGACGCGGAGGCAGAAGCCCTTGCAAAATACATTTTCTTCCGGATACTCACAGGGGCATTGAATAAGAAGTAGAGTTTATTGGTATAGACGGCTTGTCTCCCACGTTCGTTCCCCGTATTTTTTTCAGGCGTTAAATGGATGCTATCAGAAAGGTTTTGCTTCAAAACAGGACGGTTTTTCACTACAATGAGAAATAATGTCGGGTCAGAAATCGGGCAGAAACAGGAATAACAGGCAGCACAAACGGTTTGAAGAGCGCTGCAAGACGGAATTTTGCGTAAAGAATGCAAGATACCGTGGGCTTTCGAGCAATTTTTCTCTTGGCGGGCTCTTCATTAGAACACGACATCCGTTCCCCCCGGGGACCCCGGTTACTATCGTGATCCATTTGCCTGACGGAGCATCTTCACATATACGGGGCAAGGTCAGCAGGGCTTCAATAGCTCCGGCCGGAAAGGGAAGCCAGACAAGAAAATATCTGCAGAAAGGATTTGGCATAGAGATAACAGAAAAAGATACGCATTATCTGCACTTTCTGAGATATCTGCTGAATCTCGAAACGCTTGGCAAAAAATATGCGCGGAGCGAAATAAGCAGATCAGAATTTGAAGCAGGAAAGAGAGACCTGAAGATCTGAGAAGGGAAATTTACAGCCCTGATTTCCTTTTTCAAGCCTGCGGGCATTCCCCAAATTTTTTGCCCTTGAGTTCTTTTTGTGGTTTCCATTTGACAAAACCTGATTGAGTTTCTAGATTATAGTCAGTAAGAATACAGTCAGTATCAATAAGCGCAAATAGTATCCAATGAATATCTGCTCAAGAAGACAATTCATTCAATCGTGCATTTATCTGTCGCTGGCGGGATTTAGTGCAGGTCTTATCCCGCTCTGTTCCGGATGTAATCGGAAAGAAAACGCATCATCACTCGACCTCTTCAACAACAAAAAAGAGTCACGCTCATCATATGAAAAAACAGAAGAAATTAATCAAGGATCTGAACCATCCTACGTACAACTGCATAAGAGCGGGGAATTAAAAGAAAGAGGAGAAATGCTGTGGGACATCATGAAGAGTTGCCAGCTTTGTCCGAGAAAATGCGGTGTCGATCGGATAGAGGGAAATAAAGGGTTCTGCCAAGCTTCCTCTCAACTCGAGATTTCATCCTATCACCCGCATTTTGGAGAGGAAAAGTCTCTGGTTGGAAGGAATGGTTCTGGAACTGTATTCCTTACGAATTGCGGACTGAGATGCGTTTTTTGCATAAACTGGGAGGTCAGCCAGGGCGGTGCAGGGAAACGCAAACGCATTGAGGACATGGCAGAGATGATGCTCCATTTACAGAAAATGGGATGCCATAATATCAACTTTGTAACCCCGACCCATTACTCGCCGCATATTGTTCTTGCTGTTGACATGGCAGCGAATAAAGGGTTGAGGCTCCCCCTTGTATATAACACGTGCGGATGGGAACGCATAGAGATATTGAAAAAACTTGATGGAATAGTAGATATCTATCTGCCGGACTTCAAGTATTCAGACGGCAGGATGGCAGGCAGATATTCATCTGGAGCAGAATTATATCCCCAAGTCACGCGGGAAGCGCTGCTCGAGATGCACAGACAGGTGGGCATAGCAAAACCCTCAGGGGATGGGCTTATGTACAGAGGATTAATGATACGGCACTTGGTTATGCCCAACGGCGTCAGTGGAACCAAAGGAGTGATAGAATGGATAGCAAAAAACCTTCCCAAGGATACTTACCTCAACATCATGTCGCAATATAGGCCGGTGTATAAAGCATTCGAGTATCCGGAAATCTCGAGGAGAATTACCTCTCAGGAATACAAAGAAGCGGTAGAATGGGCGAAAAAGGCAGGGCTTACAAATCTTGATATTCAGGGATACCACGCTTTTTAGAACCCGGACACCACACTAAAAATAACGTTTCTCCCATGATACGGCTTTTTCATAATGCGCGAACAGCCGCTCGCGCTTTTTGAAATCCGGAGGATGTACTGACCTCCTGCCGTTTTTCTTTTCTTCGTGAATGGTGCTGTGAAGCATCTCGTGGTACACGACGAATGAGATGAAATACCCGGGCACGCGTTTTCTGTCCAGACACGGATTGATTCGGATGATATTCGACGCATAGCAGTAACTTCCCAGAGTCCGTTTTCTGACAGACCGAAAGGAATTCCTGTTCCCCCAGGTAATCGAAGCGGTGATATGTCCTCCGAAGTATTCATCGTTGAGTGCGTCAAAAATCTCCTGAAGGTTGAAATGCCTGCCATGAATGTGCAGGCGTTTTACCCTTAACGGCTTGGGCCTGAGAAGATGCTTCTGGGCATGGATGAACTTTCTGATGAGCAGGGTGCTCTTTTTTCTGTCACTGATGAATGCGGCAATCTCTCTGAGAATCTCCTGGTGCGCATTGAGGAAAATCCGGTGAAGTCTTATATTTGCTGTCCCCCCTCTTTTTTTCACCGAGAGCATGCTGGTTGAGTTGTCAGTTATGACAACGGAAAGGGTTCTGCCTGTCTCCCTTTCGAAAAAGTCCCTGAGAGAAGCCGTGTTATGTAAAAAATGAAGATCCATCTGTTCCATATGACCACGAAATTCGGCAATTCGGAGTATATATTACCGGAATCCGGCAATAAATAGCTCGGAAGGTTCAAGCATGTGATTTTGCGGGTACCCGTGCACGGCAGTTTGAAGGCATTCAATTATTCGCGGGCGAATGCGTTAACAGGCAAAATATCTGTGAAGACATGAACAGTGATGATTATTGCTGGGGCAACATTCTGACATTTACATCAGTAACCCACCATTTCTTCCCGGGTTTTGGGTGCTGGTTGTTAAGCCGGATTTCTGACTCGATAATCTTCTGGATCAGCGCAAGTTCTGAATACTCATCCTTCAACACATCCCAGGTTAAGAGTGTCCTGATTGCATCCTTGAAAAACATTCTCTCCGAGATTGATAACTGCTGAATCTCCATTTTCCAGTACCTGACGGGTTTCATGATGCCTCCTTGTTTCAGAATCCTCTCGATTTCTGCCGGGGCCCCATGGGGTGGGAGACAGCAGAACTCTCTATTTGCCGTTTTTCGAAAAGAGATGTTTGCGGGAGAGGTTCGTAGAATAACTATACACGAAATAACGCCCAGACTCTGTGATTGTCGTCACATAAAAGGCTTTGCCGGGAAGGTATTCCAGAGAGTAACCGGAAGGCAATATCTCTCCTAACCGACTGATCTGTCAGCATATTCAGCAAAGGGATAAGACGTCGAAGGCCTGCTATGATTTCACTATTTCCAGGAGAGCAAGATCGAAAAGAAGATCCTTACCTGCAAGAGGATGATTGAAGTCAAGCATGACAGACGACCGGGAGACTTTCCTGACAATGGCAGTCGAAGTCTGGCCATTCTCGCGGGGAATCTCGAAATAAAGACCCACTTCCGGGTTCCAGTCCTCAGGAAACCTGTCTCGGCCAACATCGAGGACCCATTCCTGGTGGTACGCACCATAGGCTTTCTCAGCCGGGATGAGCATTGTTTTCGATTCCCCGACTTTCATGCCATTGACTGCCTCGTCAATTCCTTTTATTACCTCACTGTTGCCGAGAATAAATTCGAGGGTTTCCTGACCGATAAGAACCTCATTTTTTTCGTGCTCTGACAGGCTGCAGGTATAGGTGATCTTTACCTTATCGCCATTTTTCGCTTTTACCCTTGTTCGTGCCATTCTCTGTCCCTTTCAAAAGTGGCTGCTGCGGTTTTATGAGATGTCAACATGCCTTCAACTAAAGGCCGGGGGAACACTTCAGGCGCCTGCAGGACATGCAAGAGCAGGAAGCCCTGCCCATTTCAGCAGCCGTGGAATTGAAAGACCTTCAAAAATTCTGTGCAGCTTTGCCAGACTCAGGCCGGTTCCTTTCGTAAGCAGAAAGAGTATCTCCCCGTCACCTGACGGCAGCATGTTTTTTTGATACAGGTCCCTGAGGAGTTCCAGGACGGACCAGTGTTTTTTGTCGTTCCCGAGTTTCCTGAAGCCGTCTTCAGACGCGATCAGCACAGCAAGTTCCCTTGTCCATTCGGAAGCGTCTGTCAGATATCCGTTGCTGTCTAATTGGATTTCTTTTCCATTGAAAACAAGAGTCGGCATTACTTCACTTCCTTTTAATAACATTATATCAATATATAATGTGATATTTTAGAGAAAGATGCAATATATTTGATCGTTTTTGCAGAGAAGATTCCTTCTTCTGTCTCCGAAGGATTTGCGTACCCGTAAGCTTCACCTTTTGTGAATCGATGCCTCAGGGAGTATTACGTCAAGTATCAGAAAAAGCCTGAGAATATTGATCCATGTTCCCGGGCTTCTGGTTATTATCCCTGTTTTGGGACGCGGGAGTTCCTCTTGTCCGGGCAATCCCGGCCTGATTTCTGAGGCATGAATAATTGTGCTGACAATCAGCATCTGCATGACAACAGAAGAAATCCACAGAATTATGCAGAGTATCAGCACAGCCGGAGTGAAGCGGGGTTCAGGGGGAATGAATGACAGGATAATATATGCAAGCCCCAGCAGGTTCACCAGTGCGATAGAGATGCGGAAGGGAACAAAAAGCGCCCTTTTTTCGAGAGTTTTCAGAGAGGAAGATTCCTGATCCCATTTTCTGATGTACTCACCCCATAGCGGAATCTCAGGCAGATTAAGACTGGTCTTGAGTTCGGTCTTCCAGCGGTAACGTTGAAAATATTCCTCAAGTTCATTGCAAAAACCGGAAGCTCTCATGATTTTTATTTCTTCTGCCAGCAGCAGATACATGAACCCGCAGGCAAAAAAACCGGCGCCGGCGAGTATCAGGACGCCAAAAAACACATGCAGCGAGAATAAATAGACTGTCAGGGCAGCGGCGACAATCAGCACGATCAGCCCTATTTTTGTTACATCGTGCTGGAAGCGGAGATTGTCGAGCATCTCTTTTTTCGCATTTTCACACGCTTTCAGATACAGGGAAAATTCGTTTTCAAAGACCCTTCCCTGACTCGTATCAGAAAAATACTGCGTATACATCTGGTTCAGTCGCTGTTTCAGTTCGGCCACCTTGTGTTTCAGCTCAACGGTTTTTTCATCTTCCATGGCAGTATTTCACTCCCTTATCAACATTCCAGATGAATGGATTTCTCCCATTTTTTCCAATTCAGGTTGCACTGGTTACTGAAAGATACTTCAGAGTCTGCAAAGCTTCACTGTTCACGATTTGAGAAAGCACAACTGCACAATAGCAGGTTACATCTCTTTCCCATATTAGCATAATCTGCCCCCAAATTCCACTTTGAGTGTGGGAAGAACGCGGGGTCGTGAGATCTCCCGGACACCCTACCCAGGTAGGATTGACGCATAGGATAAAACGGCTAAAATGAAAGGTAGGCCGCGTATGTATAAAAAGAGAAACACCGAATTATCAGAACGTATGCACTTGCCGGAAGGTTCGGCAGTCTGGAGTCAGTCGCATATCCTGATCGTTGATGACGAGCCAGAGTCCGTAATACCGTTGCGGGACATGCTCTCCGAGTGGGGCTATCAGGTGATGTTCCTGAATTCAGCGCATGAAGCGTTGGCTGCAATCAAGGATCAGTCTTTTGATATCGTAATCAGTGATCTTATCATGCCTGAAATGGACGGGATTGAACTGCTGAGGATGGCCCGCGCCGTTGATCCGAATCTCATATGCATCATTATGACAGGATATGCCACGGTTCAGATGGCCATAGAGGCGTTGAAGATTGGGGTCTTTGATTTTGTTCTGAAACCATTTGATTTCAAGATGCTGAGATTTACCCTTTCCCGCGCCTCCGAAGTAAGGAATCTTCGTAAATCAGAGGAAATTTACCGTTCAATCGTCGAAGACTATCAGACAGAGTTCATCTGCCGTTTCCGTCCTGACGGTACGCTTACCTTTGCAAATCAGGCATTCTGCCGGTATGTTGGCAAAGCGAATGAGAAGGTCATCGGGAGAAACTTTCTGCGCTTTGCACCTCCGGAAGACAGAAAATATCTCATGAAACAGCATTCGTCCCTCTCCGTCATGAATCCTGTGACAAGCTACCAGATCCGTGTCCTCAGGCCGGACGGTGCAACCGGATGGCAGGAATGGACCTGCAGGGCAATATTCAACAGACAGGGAACTATCGCTGAGATACAGTCAATAGGGAGGGATATTTCCCTTAAGGTGGAGACAGAGGAAATCCTTGCGCTGAAGGAAATGGCAATAGCAAACTCGATCAACAGTATTGCGATTTTCAACGGTAAGGGGAATCTGACATACGTCAATAATGCATTTCTCCGTTTATGGAAGTATGAGAATGCTGCGGATGTTCTCGGCAGGCATGCGACTTCGTTCTGGCACACCGAGGAAGAGGCTGAGAAGGTCATACAACTGATTCGTGAAAAAGGTAGCTGGATCGGCGAACTCACTGCAAGTGGAAAGGACGGAGAGACGTTTGACGTGCATCTTGTGGCGAGCATGTTCATGCATGAAGTTACACACTCTTCCTACATGATCGCATCATTTGTGGACATTACGGAGCGAAGATTGTCAGAAAAATCATTGCAGAAAAAAGAGGAAGAACTGAAAAACAGGGTGAAAGAGCTCGAGGAGTTTTATGAAATTGCTGTAGGAAGGGAACTCAGAATGAAACAGCTCAAGGAAGACATGGAAAAGATGGAAAGGGAACTGAAAAAATATAAGGGCGGGTAGGCTGCAAGGTCCGGTGCAGGATTGTTTCAGGCGATGGGACGACGGCTGTTGCAGCACTGACACGCTGAAATTTTATGAAAAGCGAATTCTTCTGATCATGCACGTGCGGTATTGAATGTATTGACAGAATCTCCTGAAGATTAGTACATTATTTACTCTAATAAATAGAGAAAGCGTATGAGAAAACTAGTGATTTTGGTGATTATCGGGTTCCAACTCAGCGGTTGTGCTACGCTGAGAAATGAATTCGATACAAGAGCGAATATGGGCATGTTCGGAGGATGCGTTTCGGGGGTAGTCGTTGGAGGGGTTGCCGGCAATGTCTTCGGCGCATTGCTCGGAGGGATGATCGGAACCGCTACGGGGAATTTTATCGGGGAACATTATGATAAAAAGCTGGGAACACGCGAAGAGGCGATGCTGAAACACAGAATGAAGGACAGGGAAGAGAAACTTCTTGTTGAAGCCTCTCAGATGCATCCACGGACAGCAACAGCCGGATCCGTCATAAATACCAGTGTGCGATATACGGTTGTGGCACCTTCTGATGTCAGGGAAATCAAGATAACCGAAACCAGAATGTTCTTCAGTGACAACGAAGGATTTATTAAACTGGATGAGAGGGAGGTTCTCAGAACACAGGGCACCTTCAGTTCAGCGTTCAAGTTTACTGTCCCTGAAAAAATATCAAAAGGTGATGCCCTTGTCATTACCGTCATTTCAAGCGACAAGCAGAAAGATTCTGTTACGTCCTCCCTGAAAATCAGCTGAACTGGATACAAAAAAACCGTATAGGTGTTCCCGCCTTCCAGAACGTTGCATGTCCGTGATACTGTTCCCTGCATCATCCCTGATTTATCCACAGATGTGAAAAGACATTTGCTCTCCTTATGACTAACATAATTTGTCACTTGCTGCACGGAAAGGATTCATCGATTCCTTTTTTGCCAATAAATTCAAATGATTAGGCGGGGATTTTTGGCATGGTATATGCTTCGTAATATAGTAGAATTACAATCAGAGAGTAAACAATGAGGAAAATGCACATGACGTCTCCAACAATACGAATCCTGCATATGTATGAAACCGTAAAAGGTTTTCTGGCAAACGCCATGAGAAGGGAGAGACCAGACGCCTCGATGTCTGAAGGGAATTTTATCGGGTACGAGGCGTTTCCTTCGGGGTGCCAGCATCACACAGGGAAATGCAGGTCTGGAAATGATGTGCCCTGCTGCGGGAAGCTCAGGAAACAGGATAAAAAAGAGCCTTGATAAACATGGCATGCAGGTATGCAGTGAGGCAGCACATAGCCGGAGGTCGGAGAAATGAGCAGAGATAACATGAAAAAAATCGTCTCAATCCTGATGGGATCACCTTTTTATCTGACCTTGTCAATTGAGGAGCGGTATCATCTTGTGCAGAGATTGCTGCGAGATTATAAGATGCATTTAAGGGCTGAAGACAGCCAGGCAGACATTCGGTAATCGTGAAAAGTAACGATGTCAGCAGCGCCTGTCTCTGTATGTATCCGTAACGTTCAGAATGTCTGCTCGACAAAGATTCCGTATCTGCCGGTGAGCTGATCAAGTTCACGATATCCATCCGCAACGTGAAGGGAATAATATTTTTTGTTGCATATTTCGCAAAGAATACCGTTGACCGAAAAATCGTCAGAAAAATGGTAGTATGCCCAGCCTATCGCAAAAGGTGCAGAGTACAGATGAATGACATATTTGCATATGCAGCAGATGCCAAAGGCAAGAGACACGGGATAGGCAAACTGTGCCCTGTAACCGAACTGGTGTTTCTGAATGACGCCCCACAGATGAACCCTTCCGAGGAGTGTGCCCCGGTAACAGAACCTATCGATATTTTCAAGAGCGGACCGAGAAGTTTTGTATGCGTAAATACCGTTGCCAGAATGGGTTTCCGGGAAGCTTGGTTTTTTCTCAATTCCCGCACGGAAAGCTGCACCAGCTTCAAATCGCAGGCCCGGAGGCCAGAAATCATTCCTGATCACGGATTTGAGCAAAACACTGCCGTCTTCAGGACTCTTCCGGATCTTCCAGAAACGCCACCCGGTAAGCGCCGTCACATAATCAGGAACCGTGACCCTTTCATTTTCCTTTAATATTGCGATACCTCGGCAGGTTCGTTTGCCGGCACAGCCGGCACTTGAGCGGGCACTCTTTCTGCAGGGAGAGGTTCTTTCAGGGGTTCCGCGATAATCGTTTCTTCAAATTCTCCGATCTTTCCCACAAATTTTCTCCTTTTTTGTACTATACCATATTTTTTGTGATAGTCTGTCAGGGGCGGCTGCGAAAAAACACTGCTATCGACTGGGTGCTCTCTTGTCTGTCAAAAGGCCGGCAGATGAGGATATTTCACGACCACAGTTGACACGATTCCCGATTTATGGCTTTATTAATAGGATATCCCGAAATATGCAGATTTCAGGAGGAAATCGAGCATTCTACTACCGCTATGAAAGATCCAAAAGCACTGCAGGAAATATTCGCCAGGGACGACCGGCTTATCCGTCTTCCCTCAAAGGGCCGGGCGGTATTCGTCGGGGATACCCACGGGGATCTGGATGCTACAGAGACGGTTTTCAAGCTTTTTTTTGAGCCCGGGAACATACTGATTTTTCTGGGAGATTATGTAGACAGGGGCGAAGAATCGAGGGAAAACATGGAGTTCCTGTTGCAGAAGAAGTCAGATGCCCCGGACCGGGTGTTTCTTCTCGCAGGCAATCATGAGGGGTATTGCTCGCTTCCGTTCAGCCCGGCTGATTTCTGGGAAAGCCTCTCGCCGGAAGAATTCCGCTACTATTCATCTATCTGTCGTTTCCTGCCTTTTGCCGCGGTCAGCAGCAATGGCCTTCTGGCCGTGCATGGGGCACCGCCCGATGTAAGTGACGCAGAGAAGATCAATACCATCCAGATGTGCAGTGAGCAATGGCAGCAGCTCACGTGGGGAGATTTCATGGAAGAGCAGGGAGAATTTATTGGTTCCCGGGGCGGACGTCCTGTATTCGGAGAGGACTACTTTTCACGGACGATGAAGCAGCTGGGAGCACGTGTGCTCATCAGATCCCATCAACCGCAGATCAGGCCGGTTATTTTCGGCAAACGGTGTCTGACGCTAATGACTTCATATTACTATACTTTCAGCCGGCATATCGCTATTGCAGACCTGGAAAAGACATATATCAATTCAGTCGATGACCTGGATCGCACAGAGATTTGACGGGTTTGCGTTTTCAGAAACAGACGCATTCCTCTACATGACAACCACATGGAATAATTACCATTCAGGAAGGTGAGGGAGACATGAATAATACTGAGGAAATACTCGTTGCAAGAGGAAAACAGGATCTTGCGGTGCATTCTCAAATGGCCAACCGCCACGGCCTTATTGCCGGCGCTACCGGTACCGGAAAAACAGTCACACTCCGTGTCATGGCAGAGCAATTCAGCCGGGCGGGTGTGCCGGTTTTCATGGCTGATGTAAAAGGAGATCTCTCCGGACTTGCCAGACCTGGCGGTGACCATCCCAAGGTAAAGGAACGGGTGCGGCAGCTGGCTCCCGATGATTTCTCATATGAAGGGTATCCGGTAATATTCTGGGACGTATTCGGGGTGCAGGGACATCCTCTCCGCACAACGGTATCTGAGATGGGGCCGCTTCTTCTGGGCCGCATACTCAATCTGAACGATATCCAGAGCGGTGTGCTTGGCCTGATATTCAGGATTGCTGACAATAACGGGCTTCTGCTGCTCGATCTGAAGGATCTCCGGGCAATGGCACAGTTTGCGGGTGAGAATGCGCGTCAATTTACCACGGAATACGGGAACATCTCTGCTGCAAGTATCGGGGCAATCCAGCGGAACCTTCTTCTGCTTGAAGAACAGGGCGGAAATGCATTATTCGGGGAACCGGCGCTTAATCTCCACGACTTGCTGCAGACTGACAGCAGTGGAAAGGGAATGATCAGCATCATGTCAGCCGAAAGACTTATTCAGGCTCCAAAAGTGTATGCAACTTTCCTTCTGTGGATTCTTTCAGAACTGTTTGAACAGCTGCCGGAGGTGGGAGACCCTGTCAAGCCGAAATTTGTGTTTTTCTTTGATGAGGCGCATTTGCTCTTTGATGATACCCCTAATGCGCTGAAAGAAAAGATTGAGCAGGTAGTACGTCTCATACGCTCAAAAGGGATAGGCGTGTATTTCGTCACACAGAATCCCCTCGATCTGCCTGATACGGTTCTCGGCCAGCTTGGCAACAGAGTTCAGCATGCGCTCAGGGCTTTTACCCCGAAGGATCAGAAAGCGGTCAGAGCAGCAGCGGAGACGTTACGTGCAAACCCTGCGCTTGATGCTGCACAGGTGATCACTGAACTCGGGGTCGGAGAAGCACTGGTATCATTTCTGGATGTAAAGGGATCTCCCGCTATTGTGGAAAGAGCCCTGATCTTTCCTCCTCAGAGCCGTCTCACTCCGCTTGATGCGCAGGAACGCGCTGATCTGGTCCGGCAATCGTTGCTCGCCGGGCATTATGAGCGATTGGTTGACAGGGAGTCTGCCTATGAAAAGCTGAAAGAGAGGGCCGAGCAGGAGGTGCTTCAGCAGCAGACAAAGCCGGCTGACGGGAAGGCGGCACCGAAAACCCAGGGGAGAACCCTCTTTGAGGCGCTTGCGAAAAGCGCCGCACATGCGATCGGCAGCCAGATCGGACGGCAGATCATCAGGGGCGTCCTCGGTTCAATACTCGGGGGAAGGAAAAGATAGAAACGCCTGGCAGGCAAGGAAGGTAACTATTCTCTGACAGTATCCTATTGACTCGGCAAATACCAAATCCAGCGAAATGCATCTTTCAGGTGCTCGCAAAGACCTGTTTCCCAGACGTTTGAGTTGTTGTGTATCGCTGGATCTGGGAGACAGTATATTCCGGATTATTGATGAGTAACCCTTCAGTGAAGGGTGCTATAAGGTAATATAGCGACACGCTAAACATTGATGAGGTTTTTTATCTTGACAGGAGATTCTTTTTCGGATTAATATTAAAAGTTTGGTAAAATTTCCCCGACGGTTATGTCGCCTTTGTCCTGGCTTTGCCAATCAAAAAAGGGAATACACAATAGTCGAATTGCGCGCTGACAGGCGCATCCGGATAACTGCTGGTACGTTGTGAAGGAATTAAACTAGCGGAAAGGAGGAGGGTATCATGGCTGACAAAGGGAAATCGAAAACAGACGTTTCCTCAAGAGCAGAATCCAAGGGAAGGGTTCACACCTGCCGTTTTTGCGGCAACAAGGTTGAAGTTGTCCTTTCAGTGACCTCATCGGGAAAGAAAAGAATGAAACGTCTTTGCTGCGAAGGCTAAGAACGCTTCCCCTGCGGGAGAAAAGTATTTTCTGTCGCAGGGGATGTTTTTCCGAAGTTGCTAAATATTCCACGCATGCCACTTCCCCCGGTTCAGATAGTCAGATCCCGATAGTATGAGGCGCCCGCGGGCATGGGATAACATCCCTGATATTGGCCATGCCGGTGACATACTGCACAAAACGTTCGAATCCCAGTCCGAATCCCGCATGGGGAGCAGAGCCGAATCGTCGGAGATCCAGATACCACTGGAGGTTTTCCACGGGAACTCCGGCCTGCCGCATCCGTTCCTCCAGTACCTCAGTCCTTTCTTCGCGCTGGCTTCCGCCCATTATTTCCCCGATTTTCGGAACAAGGACGTCCATCGCTGCAACAGTTTTGCCATCCGGGTTCAGCCTCATATAGAATGCTTTGATCTCTGCAGGATAATCTGTCACGATAACAGCACCCCTGAAAACCCTGTCTGTGAGATACCGTTCATGCTCGGACTGAAGGTCAGCGCCCCATTCGGCAGGAAACTCAAACGATTCTCCGGAACTCTTCAGTTCCAGTATCGCATCCGAATATGAGATGCGGGTAAACGGCGTTTCAGAGAGACTCTGCATCTCTTCCACAGAGATCCTTCCATACTGTTTTCCCAGGAACGCGAGTTCATCCTCTCCCCTTTCAATGACGCTTCTGCAGAGAAAACGGAAGAAATCCTCTGCAAGACGCATGTCATCAGCAAGATCTGCGAATGCCATCTCGGGTTCGATCATCCAGAACTCGGAAAGATGTCTGGTGGTATTCGAATTTTCCGCCCTGAAAGTCGGTCCGAAGGTATACACATTGCCGAGCGACATGGCAAGGAACTCAGCCTCAAGCTGACCGCTGACAGTGAGAAAGGCCCGCCTGCCGAAGAAGTCCTGAGTGAAATCAACCTCGCCGTTTTCCTTCCTCGGAAGGTTTGCAAGGTCAAGTGATGTAACGGAAAATAATTCACCTGCCCCCTCGCAGTCACTGGAGGTGATAATCGGGGTATGCACCCAAATGAAGCCGCGCTCCTGAAAGAATTCGTGAACAGAAGCGGCAATGATATTGCGGACCCTGAAGACCGCGCCAAATGTGTTGGTTCTTGACCGGAGATGCCCGATCTCCCTGAGGAATTCGAGGGTATGCCCCTTTTTCTGCAGAGGGTATCTGTTGGGGTCTGATTCACCGAATACTATAATCTCAGATACCTCGAGTTCGAACTTCTGTCCCTTGCCGGGAGACTCCCGCAGAACTCCTTTTGCCATGATTGCTGCGCCGGTGTTGCACCGGTGAAGTTCCCTGAATGCCCCCGAGTTCTGCGGGACTACGAGTTGAAGGGTATCCTGTGATGAGCCGTCATTCAGCACCAGGAAGGCAAAGCCTTTCGATTCACGTTTTGTCCGGACCCAGCCGCATACTGTTGCCTGCTGTCCCGTGAAGCCGTCTCCAAGGAGATCCTTTATCAATGATCGTGTCACGGTTCCCTCCATTCTCCCGTGCAGGGGTTATACGATACGGGTATTTCTCTTGCTGCAATGTTTTTCATTGTATCACATCCGGTTTTTTCAGGGTATGCAATGCCATTTCTGATATTTGCCTGCAGGACAAACTCCCGGCTCACCAGGCAGCAAAGCGCGTGAATGCCGGATAATTTCAGGACACTGACAATGCATGTCACTGGTATACCGGATACGCGGCAGATGCGACACGATTTCATTGCAAATCAATACCTTATCAGTATGGGAAGTATGGCATGAAATATGCTTTGATACCTTAACAGCATAAGATTCTCAGCTTATTGCTGTGGCAGGGAGGATGCAGACCCAGAGGATAGCCTGCCACAGCACCTTTTCTGCAACTAAGGATTTTGAGGGATTTTGCAGAAACACAGTGTTTGCGTTATGCGGAGACAATGCTGCGATTACTAGAAGGATAACGCAAAATCTCGGGAACGTTCCGTATGGAATGAGAAAAATGGCTGGAAAAATAAAGTCTTATGGCATAAAAAGAAAAAATCTCTTGTGCGGATAGGGATTATTTAGGTATAATTATTAAATTGTAATGTAAGGAATCCGTATACTGTATGAAAAAATTCTCTCGCGTTTCATTTTTGTTTCTGCTGTCTTTCTTCATCTTTTCACTTTGCTTTTTTGGGCCTGCTGAAGCAGCACAAAAGGACGATACCCCTCTTATGAAAGGTCTGGTGTCGAAAGTCAGCTGGAAATTGACCAGTACGTTCTGGAAAGCGAATAATAAAGAGACTGTTGAAAACAGGTACGACAACCCGGATTTGTCATCTCCGCCACAGATTTCACTGAGCCACAGTCTGAAGGCATTTTTTTCTCTCAGGGCTCCCTCAGTAAAGGAGTTTGTTGAGAAAGAAAAGTTCGATTATTACCGCGCGCTGTTCGGACTGAATATCGCGTTCTGAAACAGCGCAATTCCCTGCCAGACATCCCATGATATCCTGTATGTTGTAACGGATGTCATGACTTTGACCTGTAGGGAAAGTACAGACTGAAGGTGGAACCTTTCCCCACGGTGCTCTCTACATTCACCAGCCCGCTGTGCAACTCAACAACTTTTTTTGTGATTGATAACCCCAGACCCGTTTCCTGTTTGTTTGCTTTTGTGGTAAAAAACGGTTCAAAAATCAGATGCATATTTGCTGCCGGGATTCCCATGCCGTTATCAGACACTTTAAGGACGGCGTAAGACCTCTGATTGATATGGTCCCTTGTAGTAGATACCGTTACTATCCCGCCCTGCGGCATTGCATCAGCGGCATTCATGAGAAGGTTATTGACCGCCTCCTTGACCTCTTTTTTTGCCACATAGATCCGGGGGATATCACTGAAAGATCTGGTAACGGTTATTGAGCGTTCCTTGAGGGTTTTTCTGTACTTTTTCAGACATTCATTTGCAAGTTCGTTGATATCGCATTCTGTTCTCTGGGAGACAGGACTGTCGGAAAACGAAAGGACATCCTTCAGGATGTCCTCAAGCCTTTTTGCTTCCGCTACAATAGATTGCAGGTATTCCTTCTGTTGCGCGTCATTTACAGGGAATTTCCCGAGCCTCCTCGCAAGTCCTCCGATAACGGTAACCGGATTTCTTATCTCATGCGCGACATTTGCCGTGAGCCTGCCGAGCGCGGATAATTTTTCATACTCCAGCAGTCTCTTGTCCAGCTGTTTCTTTTTTTTCTGGAACCGCGCCTTGCACCGCTCAAGGTGTGCTACACATTTCCGCAGGTCTTCTAGTTCACTGATCAGATGAGATTTTGTCCTTTTCTTGTCTTCCATGACAGGTGCCGGATGCAACAGAGAGCAAAGATTATTTATTAATAGTAATACAAATGAACAGAAAACACCAAATGATTACAGGGAAACGGCCTGCTGACATTCTGTGCACCAGTATCCTGCCGGTGACCCTGCATGTCAACAGGCTGCCAATAATTGGAGAAAAAATTCTTGCCACGAGTTCATCTGTGTTCTTCCACAAGTACAAAGTATCTATAAATCAAAGAGTTGTCAATATGGTACCAATTTTGCTAGAAAAATTCTGTTGGGAGATGATTCTTTCACACAACGGGGAGCTGAACCCCGTCTCTTATTTCCAGAAAGGAGGATGTATGAAAGCCAGACATCTTGCCGAGGCGATTATCCTGCAGTCGATTGAGGATCTGTGGGATAAGGACAGCAAAGAAGAGAGCATTCGGTTTTTTACCGAAGAGGATTTCAGGACATGCGCTGCAATTGCGAAAATAGACATAGCAGATCAGATCAGGATACTCACCATGCTCAGCGAACAGATAAAGAAGCTGCACAAACCGGCCAAAGCACGGAAGAAGACTTCTGCCAGATACATCTTCCCTGATTATGCATCGAATAAGGAATTGATTAGAACATAGCGCTTCTCTTGTCATTGATCGGTGAAGCAGGAAGGGCTCAACGAAAAATCACGTCCTGGCATTGATTCCTTTTCTTTCTCAGAAATCAAATCACTCAGCCCAAATCTGTGCGGAGATTAACCACTCCAAAATCCAGCGATAAGAATAATCATTGCGGGTGTTGTTGCGAGGCAGAGCCGGAACAAACCAGGAGCGGGATTCATTACTCTGTATGGAACAAGCTCCGCAATCTTGTCTTCTCTATCAAGATTGTCACATCCCGAATACTTTCGGGACTCGCAATGACTTGTTTGCCAGGTGTTTGAGATATTTATTGCTGGTTCTGAGCTAAAATATCCTTTAGTACAAATGTCGCTAAATATCAAAGTGACAGAACAATATGTGCAGACCGTTAAGGAGGTGCTGTTCTGACCCCATATCTTGTCCTGGTGTTTTTTCTCTATGTGATGAAAGAATGTGTCGGATACCTTCTGCAGTATCTGAATCTCCGTCACATGAAAAGACAAGGGCTGTCGGTGCCGCCGGAAATCGAGGGGCAGGTCGGTCTTGAACTGCTGAAAAAGACACGGGATTACGAGGAAGACAAGACGCGGTTTAGCTTCATTTCATCCCTGTCAGGAAATGGAGTGACAGTACTGTTCCTCTTCGGGGGACTTTTGAATGCCTATAATTCCTGGATCGTCTCTCTGCAATGGTCTTTTATCTTTTCCGGGCTGGTGTTTTTTCTTCTCCTGAGCTATGCAGGCTCGTTTCTGTCCATCCCGTTCAGCCTGTACAGTACCTTCAGTATAGAGAAAAAATACGGGTTCAATACCATGACTCCCAGATTATGGATATCTGATTTTCTGAAATCCCTGCTTCTCTCGACTGTTCTGAGCGCTGCCCTGATCTCCGCGGGACTTTGGATGATTCAGCTCAGCCCAGAGCACTGGTGGATATGGGTCTGGGGGTTTTTTCTCGTCTTCAGCCTTTTCATCATGTATATTTCACCTTATGTCATAGAGCCCCTCTTCAATAAATTCACGCCAATAGATGAGGCTGGTCTGGAGGACAGGATCAGGGAAATGATGGCGCGTGTGAACATTAAGGTAAGCAGTGTTTTCAAAATGGATGCTTCCAGAAGGAGCAGGCATACGAATGCATACTTCTCAGGGATCGGAAAGGTGAAGCGGATCATTCTCTATGACACGCTGCTCGAAAACATGAACCAGGAGGAAATACTCGCAGTGCTTGCCCATGAAGCAGGACACTGGAAAAGAAGACACATTCTGAAAATGATCGTCATGGCCGAAATCATCTCGTTCATCGGTATCTATTTCTCCTTCCGGGTGCTCCGGTCAGATTTTCTCACGCAACTGTTCATGGTCGAGCAGGGAACGTTATTTGCAAAAGTCCTGGTGCTCGGGTTCATGGCAAGTATTTTGGCCTTCCCGTTCACTCCCCTGGGCAGTTACATTTCCAGACGTTTTGAAAAAGAAGCTGACAGGTTTTCTTTCCAGCTTACGGGAAACCGGGAGGCCATGGCGAGCGCACTGATAAAGCTCTCAAAAGACAACCTTTCGAACCTCCATCCCCATCCGGTCTATGCGGCATTTTATTATTCACATCCCCCTGTTGTTGAGCGGATACGGAATATCAGGAAAGGCGCCCTGAAAGGGCATTCCCCTTCCGGCGTGTTGAAAAAGACACATGGGGATACAGACGGATCAGATGGATTGCCGAAATAAAATTCCCGGATGACGTGAATTACTGATGGGACCGGGAACGGAGGAGATACTCGAACAGCGGGGATTCAGAGAAAGGTTTTTTTGACGAAGCTGCGCAATGAGGGGGAGATTGAACACCGCTGGATCATTACAAAAAAATTTGATTTTACAAGGCTTTTCTTCGCAATGAGATAATTGCTGATTCTGCGGGGAAAGGATTCCATATCAAGAGATGTTTTTCTGCCTCCTGCACCACATCTCTCCACGCTGATCACCTTCCCGAGGATATTCTCCGCACAAACCGGGTCATCCAGCCCCCTTAAGGCATCTCCCTTTGTCTGAACAATATTCACCTTCTCTCTCCGCTGCATTCTGACGACCCTGTGGAGCAGTAAGGAATTGTCTGCTGCGGTGAAAAAGATCAGATCACCAACCTGCAATGAAGGAACGGGAATTTGTTTGATTGTCAGGACTTCTCCTCCGTTCAGAAAAGGAGCCATGCTGCGGCCGGTTACCTTCACCCTGAGAGTCAGTCCGCTGCGCAGGATTTCTTTGAAAAGCGCAGATGTGTATGGGGTAGCAAGGTCTCCGGTAAGATCTGGCGGGTTATGCCGAGAGAAAATTTTCAAGGATATCTACCACTTCTGTGCCGGGCCTGAAATGCAGCCTGTATGCCGGCACCCGGGAAGTCAGCTCTTCACAAAAGAAGAGAATGTGCGGCATTATCTCGCGGTCGTACCAAGGGACGGATACGACTGCGATAAGGCTCTCAAATGCCTCCCGCTGAGTTATCTGCTCTATCCTGTTATCATCGGCGTGTGCAAGGAAGAAAATTCCTTCCAATACAACGCTTTTATTCATCGCGATTCCGCCTTCTCCCGGCCAGGGCGTACCGAATACTCTGAATGCATTATCTGTCATTCTGACAGCGACTCTGTCATCGCTGAGCATATCAGCATATGCTTTTTTCACAAACTGCCGGGAAAGTGTAGTCTTCCCGGCGCCGGAACGCCCGGGAAAGATATAGCCTTTTTTATCAATAATGATCCCCGCTGCATGTACCAGAGCGCCTGCCCGCTGTGCAAGGTGATACATAAGAAGGATCTGGTCAAGGGGGTATCGCACGGGATTGGAGAGAAAGGGGCGGCCGTCTTTTTCAATCGCGAGATAGTCGCTGCAGTATACGGTTACCTCTGCAATATCATGATTCATTCTGGCGAGCCACAGAGGATGTTCCGAAACAGGGGGATTATACAGGACGCAGTAGTCGGAACCATCACGGAACATCGCCCATGCCTGTTCACTGTCGAAGATTTTGTTCATCCGGCCGGTGTCGGGTAGGGGAGTAGTTTCAAGAGAGATCCGCATATCGGCAGCAGCGACTGGTTCAGACACGAAAAAAGTCACATATGCTGGATCGTCATCCAGTGCTATCCCTGCATGATTGCATTGAATGTGCATACGGACAGACGCGATGTCCAGATTATGGATATCCGGCATGATTAGTTCTTTATGGATGAAAAATCCTATGAACCTGCTTTAGAGCACCTATGCGCCATGCAGGGAGGGGGCTTTATCGGGGCAGCCCCTGACTGGCTTGTTTTGCATCCTATTGCCAATACTTCGTCCGCAGTCAACTCAATTACCCTGAGCATTGGTTTCTCATATACAGGCTTTGTAGCAGTGTGTGTAAAATCGTCTTTCATTCCATCCCTCCTTTTTTTAGGGAATTTCTTGTATCATCTGAAAACGGGATCTGCCGAGGGCACAGAGATATGCGGAAGGAGCATCTTCGGAATTGTTCTCGAGCCTGAAAAAGGCCGGGCAGTATCCGCACAAGATTCTGTTGCTGCATGCCCTGCAGACATGGTCTGATGCAGGTTTTTTCTCCATGAGTCGGGGGATGACCATATTCCATCCCTCAATAAATCCCCCTTCTCTGAGGTCGAAACCAAGTTCCGTTGGCATCAGACAGGGCTGGAGAATGCCGTTTGGATCGATATAGAAATCCGTAACGCCGGCACCGCAATAATAGACCGTTTCCAGCGATGAAGTATCAGAATATCCCGCATAGAAATCCTTCCAGTCCCTGCTTCTGTCATCGTCTGCGAATTCGAACGCAACTGCATCTTCTGGAGGGACGCGAAGGGTTAGGGGTGATTGATCGCCGTCAAAACACGGAAATATTGCCGGGTCAAACCGGAACTTTACTCCCAGACTTCTCGCAAGGTTTTCCATGGCATGAAACTCATGGCGGTTCAGGGTCATGAGAATGGTTTTGAGTCTTACTGCGATGTTATGTTCGAGCAGTGTTGTGATCCCTGCAAGGCATTTTTCAAATGAGTCCTTTATGCCGGTGATATGTTCGTACGTTGCGGCAGTGGCTCCGTACACGCTTATCTCAACGGACTGGGGAGGCAGTTCTCTAAACAGGGCAGCCACGTCATCGGTTATCAGCGTCCCGTTCGTAAAGACACTCACCAGTATGCCGTTCAGTTTTATGTGCCTGTAGATATCAGGGAAATCCTTGCGCAACAGCGGTTCCCCGCCGGTAATCAGGATATCAAGGCAGCCTGCGGCTGTCACGTCATCGATGACAGACAACAGATGCCCTGTGTCCATCTCGCTCATGCCGTTTTTTTGCGCAGCAGGGATATAACAGTGCACGCACCTGAGGTTGCAGCGATGCGTAATGTCCAGGGTTCCGGATAAAGGAACACGCAGGGCTGTGAGCCTGTTGCTGAACCATTGGAAATATTCCTTATTGCTGAGAGTTGAGGTCGAACATTCCATTTTATTCTTTTCTGAGAATCAACCCTTCTTTCAGAAGCTGGGCGATGAACTCCTCGATATCGGCATCTGCCTGCCCCTGGCCGCCCTCAAAGTGGCTGATGGTTTCACTCCGGATATCACCGAGCGTTTTTCTGCCATCCAGCTGATTCCACACGAATGCAGCCACAGGATTCAGTGCAAAAATCCTCTGCATATCAGCCAGTTTTCCCTTGACCGGAACAAGGATGGTTTCTCCCGCGATCGAGCGGTGAACAATGTCCTCCTTCTTTACAAAGGTTTCCGACCAGATTCTGCCGTCAGTATGCATTATTGTCTATTTTAGTCTCAGTGCCGGGTCACCGGTAACGCCGTATAAGTCCATTATATATCCGGAGACACCCATTATGCCACCCTTTTCCAGGGTCTTGCGGACAATGTCTCCGAGGACTTTTGTATTGTCCACAAGATATGACTGGAAAAACGCCTTGTCCAGAGCGACCGCTTCAGGATTCATGGACATCCCGCTTGGTGAGAACACCGCAATAGCTCCCCCGTTCTGTTTCAGGATCAGCGCTTCACCCAATGTATCCAGCCCGGGGACCGTATGGTCTCCGGTAAGGCAGGTCATGGCGGTCAGAACAGGGAGACGCTCCATGTTATTCATTAAGGCAACATCATCTGTTGTCAGGAGACCGTCCTGGGACAGCCGGTCGAAGCCCGCGTGACCGATATAATTCAGCACCACGGCCCCGCGGTTGATGCCGTTCAGGGTAAGACTCCGTGCTTCCGACACGGAATGGTCAGAGAGATAGATTTTTTCTGTCGTATACTGGGAAGGTACAAGCGCAGCAACCGCATCGCTGTCTGCAGGGAAATTCCCTCCGGGTTCAGGATAATCGGCAAGCATGAGAATACGGTTCTTCCAGTCTCCGCCTGACGAGCTTTCATAGGAAATTATTTTATTCAGCAGATTCTGGAGTTCCTGTGAGGAAACCGCAGGCAGTCTGCCTATCGACATCTCAGGCACATGATCTCCGTTTACGTCAGCATAACGGTTGTCTGAAGGGAACAGGCCGTCAGGTGTGCCGATGATGAAAGGAGGCATGAGATTCGTTCCGTATCCGAGCCTGTCCTTGTAATCTTCCGTGCCCTTTCCTGCAAGCGCGACATAGCGGGGTGCCTTATTCCAGCTGTAGTAGGCATATGCGAGGAATTTCCTGATTGCCTCAGGTGAAAAGATACTGTCGCTGAATTCGTCCATGATGTCTTCTATCTCTACCACTGCGGTTTTCAGTCCCTGGGATTTCCGGTAGTCTGCAAGCGCCTGTGATGCTCCCTTGAGTTCCTTCGGGGTGATGACCAGATAATCGGCGCTGTTTGTCCTGCTCCTGAGCTGGGAAGGATGGTCCGCAAGGACAGAAAGAGGAGATTTGATGGCTTTGGACGAGAGTATAAAATATACAGAAGCAGGGGATGACGGCATGAAACTTGCGCGGTAATTGCCGGGTCCTTTACTGTCAATTGTCGTTCCTTGTATGAGTTTGACCTTGTCCGGTCTGGTGACATCGAAAACAAGGATTTTCGGGTCGGTAAATCCTTCGGCAGTCACTACAGGATTCCCGTTTGCTCTGGCGAGCAACTGATCATTTTCCGCTCTGTAGAGCCGGTGATAGCTCAGATCAAGGGAATCGATATACACGATGCTGTAAGGGACACCTGCGTCGAGCAGACCGTTCAGTCTCACGGTATTATTCCCGTCGGTCAGGTGTGACTGGCTGAAAGAGACGCTGAAAGTGTGCGGCTTGGCGCCATACCAGGTGCTTTCCCCGATTTCGGTGCCATTCATGCTTACAGACACATGATGGTCTGTGTTCGTCGCGCCCACGAGGTTGACGGTAAGGATCGCACTGCCGGATACCCCGGCAACTCCGCCCGCATTGATATCAATGCTGATGCTGCCCCAGTCGGGGTCGTCAGCGACTATATAGTCCCATAGCCAGTAATCGGACTCAGGATCAGTGAATAGGCCTGTTGCGGTCCAGAGGTCTTCCTCATAATGGACTGTATCGAAAAATGTCTGTACAACAGAAGCAGGAACAGGGCTCCTTCCGGAGATGCTCTCCATGAGCATTGCTTTGCCTTTTTCAAGCCGGTAGACATTCTTGTCGGTATAAAGGCTTTCAATACCCACCCCGTAGAAATAGATTCCTGCGTTGTTATCAGCAACCAAATAGGCGTGATCCTTTCCACGGTTCTTGAGGCTCAACTGACTGCTTAGCGCAGGATTTGCAGTGCCGCCCTGGAGCAGGAAAGAGATATCAGCCTTATTGATGAAATAGAGACCGTTTTCTCCTACCGTTATCTTGGCGGCTGCCGTCTGATTCGGGGCGGCAGGGGCGGGCGGGAGCGAGGGAGACGGTTTGCGGGAAAGTGCGGAATACCTTGATTTCTCTGTGTCCTGAATTGTTCCGCCTGCGAGGATTCCGGCTGTTGCCTGTGAGACGCGGCGGGCAGAGAGCTCATGTGCAGTCCTGCTGTATCCGGCATGCCGTTTTCCGCTCATGCCGAATGCTGAGAGGTGATTGTTTGCCTGTACTCGGTATGGTCCATAGGTGTTGTTTTTCCCGCTTGATTCAATCTCGACAAGCAGATACTCATAGGAGTTGCCGGCAAATGCATTGTTGTCCACATATCTGTAGGTGCCTCCCTGGGGAGCAGTGAGCAGTCCCGGAAGAAGTCTGTCATTGACCTGCAGATATTCCCCCGATGCCTTATCCAGGCGGTAGAGATAGAATCCGACAGTACCTGTTTCAGATGCAGTTGTCCAGGTTACCACTGTCCTGCCGTTCTCAACTCCTGCCGAGAATGAGGATATGACCGCACGGGTGATTACGAGCTGCTCACAGATCTTTGCCGTCTGATTGTAGCTCCAGTCGTTCGTGGTGTTGCTGTCGAATCCGTCGGATGTTCTCCTGATCGACCAGCCGGGAGATACGGTGCTTACATTCACAAATGCATCGTCCTGCCATATCCCTTTTGCGACCGCAGGAGAATCGTCTCCCAGAAAATCGGTATCCAGGGTGATGGTGGAACTCCATGCCACATAGTCTACAACCTCTCCTCCGGAATTATAGAGCAGTATCTGGTCTGATGGGGAGGAGTTCCGCGGGTCTCCGAAATCATCGGACGGGAAAGAAATGCACACATCATCACCGCCTGAACAGTTGCTGTCAGTGGCGCAGGGAGTGTTCGATACCGCGCAATACTTATTATACGATTGCGCAAAAAGATAGTATGTGCCATTCACCTCTTGATGCTGCGGCACTATTTCGTACAGGAAGACATAGAGTTTCTGCCGGGAAGCCAGCATGATGTCCGCATTGTTGAACTGCGGGATGGTAAACGTGAACCCGTCGCCGTCGGTAATCCTGTAACCTGTTACATTGACCGCTGCAGTTGAGGCATTGTAGAGCTGCACATATTCAGTCTGACAGCTTTGTTCCACGATTTTTTCCGGATAAAAAAGCACCTCATTGATGACGATCGCAGGGGCATTATATTTTGCGGTATCTGTTTTATTATTGTTTGTGGGTTCATTATCTCCGTCATTGCAGTCCTGATAGGTGACCGTGAGGATATCCCTGTCGGACGCTTCGAGGAGACCATTGTTGCGTACAAACGTTCCGGTAAAAGTTGCGGTTGTAAGCAGAGAGGGTATATTTCTGAAAACTCCCGACCCCGGAGAGGTCTCACGGAGGGTGACCGATTCGGAGTCTCCGCTGGAACTCGTGATCGTGACGGTTAATGCGATCGGTGCTGTACCCCCGGCGCAGTTCGTAAAATCGACTACCTTCAGATAGACCTGCTGACCGGGGCCGTAGAGTTCAACGTCAAGTGTGCCGCCGATGTCAGTAAAATATACCCTTCCTCCGCCGGGGACAACGAAAAGGGTTGCCCTCGTGGTTTCAGTGCGCGAGGAGCCGCCGCACTGGTAGTTATAGGTTGCAGTGACCGCACCGCCGTCATTGTCCTCCCAGAGACTGTCATTCGGAAGAATGGGTAACACGGCAATCATTGTATTCAGTCCTGCAGTGTTGCGGAAGACCCCGGTATTATTTCCGGTCTCGGTCAGCGTCAGTGTCTGGCTGTCATTTCCCGAGAGGCTGACAGTGATTGTCTGCTGGGTGTTCGGGTTGGTATTGGCAGAAAAATCCGTAATCGTTACATAGAGCTTATCGCTGGTCCACTGGTTGTTTGTGAGGACGAAATTCTCCGAGGGAAGTCCGTTTGCACGGGTGAACTGAATTAACGCATCGCAGGTCCCGAGCATGACCGCCTTGTCTGTCACGGTATATGCCCTTGAATTTGTATAGGAGACATATATGGTATTTTTTGAAAGCACTTCAAGGGAGCCGCTGTTATCGCTGTTATTGAAGTTGCCGTCAGATACTACCGTCTGGAGTATGGTGCTGCCTGTTCCCTTATTGACAAAAATTCCGGTATTCGGGCCTGTTTCACGGAGCCTGACCACTTCATCATCTCCGGTGACGGGATCCGTAACCGTTACATCTACAAACTCCTCAACACCTGGATTTCTATTCGCAAAACGGTCATTCAGATAAATATACACATTGGCGCCGATCGAATAGAGACTGACAAAATTGAGGTTGACATCGGCAAATTCGATAATCGGTGTGCCCTGGGGGATGATGATGTCACCGAATGTGATCGGATCTGCGTCAGAGAGATAATTCAGATCCATCATCCAGTCCTTCTGCAAAGGATCCTGATTCGATGCTCCGGTCGAGAAGACGAAGGCAACAGGGGAATCGGGATACAGCAACTGGTTGCCGTTGCTGTCCTTGAACGCGGTCATAGGGATCTGCTCCTCGATAAAATAGTCCCCGGTGCCGTCGTTTGCCGGTATTACCCGGGTATGGGACCTTCCCGGAGATCCTACGGGGCAGGACCCGGCGATGTCTCTGTTATATGCCCTGAAAAAATTTACCCTGACACCCTGCTCGTCCGGGTTGAGGATCTGGCTGTTGCGGTTGTCGTACAGCACCTGAAGCCTGTCGTAGTCCTTACTTGTCGAATCGTATCCTCCGTCAATGTCGATCCAGTATTCCTTGTACCCGTCTGCATCAATGTCAAACAGCACATTCCAGTGGTATGATTTGAAATCGTTTTTGTTTGTGGAAGGGTCTCCGGTCAGGCGCATGCGGAAAAAGATGTAATCGTCATTCATTGTAGAGAGATTTGTCGGATCATATTGAGTGTCTCCGTCGTAGTACCCGAAAGAAGGCGTGGCGTTTGGCCCGGGATTAATCGATGATGTGGCGCCGGAAGCAAGGTCAGTTGCTTCTGGCGGGACATTCGCCTGCCCGTGAGAGGGGTCTCCGGAGCCTGTTGACTCATGATCGCGTATGATCTGGCCCTTATAGGTATAATCTGCGGTATATCCCGGACTGTTGAACTTGTTCCAGTCAATCGCACAGTCGTTAAAGCCGGCATATGCGGGAAGGGCTGTAATCGAGAGTACAGCCAGGAAAGAAAACAGTCCTGCAAGGGAAAGAATCCCCTTGTGCCTATTGTGTTTCTTCAGGTACATGCGTTACCTCCATTGATGCAATAATATTTAATCTCAGTCTATTTACGAGCGAATATCAGGAGTCTACAATTGTCATACAATATACGCAATATGTCATACTAAGCAAGCTTTATGCCCGTTATCTGTCCCTTCATACCGGAGTCCGATTGACTCCATAAATTCGCAATCGTCTTTTCTCTCTCTTTAAGTATGCGACTTTATGGGATTTTTTGCATCCTACCCGGGTGGGGGATGCGAGGTTTTCCTTGCATGTAGTGCTTGTGGGGCATACAACACTGCCATTTTTTGTCATGTAACCCACAATGTTTCCCCTGTTCTCCGGAAAACACAGGAAATCTGTTAATATATTTTCCTGGTTCTTAGAAAAACCGCACGATGGAATGAAATGAAAAAATACCGCAACGGAATTCTGTCTCTGGTTCTTGTCCTCCTTGTGCTCGGCGTATGCGTCCCTCTACTCCATGCGGGTTCCGGTGATGACAAGAGTTTTCTCTGGGAAGTCCGTTCGGAAGAAAGCACGCTATATCTTTTGGGTTCCATTCATTTCATGAAGAAAGATGCATATCCTCTCGGTGAAACAATCAGGAATGCGTTCGAAAAAGCAGATATCCTTGTTGTTGAGGCGAATATTGACGATGTGAGCAAAGCAGACATGCAGAAATTGCTCGAAACCGCATTCTATCCGGGAAATGATTCGCTGCAAAACCATGTCTCGGGGGAGACCTATGAACTGGTGAAAAAGAAATTTGAACAGTTCAATATTCCCCCGCTGATTCTTGACAGGCAGAAACCCTGGATTCTTGCCTTAACACTCGAATCCCTTGAGCTTGCCGGACTGGGGTACACTCCGGAGTACGGAATTGACATGCATTTTCTTACACTTGCTTCCGGAAAAAAGAAGATCAGGGAGCTCGAGAGCATTGACTCCCAGATAGCCCTTCTGTCGGGCTTTCCCGACAGAGATCAGGAAGCTCTTCTGTTGTATACGATGAAGAATCTGGAATCGTTCGGAAAGGAAGTGGATGGTCTGGTTGCAGCATGGAGATCAGGGGATGCAGAACGCATGGAATCCCTGATAATAAAGAGCATTCCGGATGACCAGCGACTGGCTGCCATTTATGAGAAGATCATTTTTGAAAGGAATACCTCAATGACTGCGCGAATCGAAGATTTCCTGCGGACAAAAGAATCGTATTTTGTTATCGTGGGAGCAGGACATCTGGTCGGCTCAAGGGGCATTATAGAAAGGCTGAAACAGAAAGGATACCGCGTAACTCAGCGATAACAGAGGGAGGTGCTGAGATTTCCCATATAATCATCGACGGGTATAACCTCATCGGCATATACCATGAAGACCTGAAAAGGCAACGTGACATGCTGATCGAAAGCCTGATTGCCTACAGAAAAAGAAAGGGGCATGACATCACGGTGGTGTTTGACGGATGGAAAACAGGGCAGGGACATGAACATCATGGAGTCACCGGCGGTGTGCGTGTTATATATTCGGGGATCGGGGAAAACGCTGATGCGGTCATAAAGCGCCTTGTCTCCTCTGTCAAACGCCAGTGGATCGTTATTACGTCGGACAGGGATATCGCTGACCATGCATGGTCGAGGGATTCCGTGCCGGTGGCATCAGAGGATTTTCTCCGAGTCATTAGCAGAAGGGAGCCGCCGTATGATGAAAAAAACGGACCCTCGGAGGAATATCACAGACCTTCAGGGAAAGGGAACCCGAGAAGGATCTCCAAAAAGGCAAAGGCTGTCGGAAGGGCTCTGAGCAAGCTTTGATGGGCGGGATCACAAGAAACCTCGGGAAACAGAGACCAGGAGATACAGTAACCATTCTCTTCCTCATGTTTCTTTTTTTTCTTACGGTACTGTTTTATCCCGTCATACCAAAGGCACCTGTGCTGCTGCTCCTGTATTCCGGCCTTCTTGCAGGACAGATCATGTTCTTCAAACTGAGAAACAGCGGGAAGTTCCTCAGTTTTTTCTATGATCTGATATTTCCGACCATATGCGTGCTTGCAGTTTTTGACAGTCTTGAGTGGGTTGTGCACTACGTGAATCCGGAGGATATTGACCCGCTGCTGATCCGGCTTGACTATCTGATATTTGGCAATCATCCTACCGTGATGCTTGAAAGCGTCATGCACCCTTTGATGACAGATCTGCTGCAGATAGCATATACAACATACTATTTCATTCCGATAAGCCTCGGAGTGCTCCTTCTGCGAAGCAATCAGAGGGAAGAATTCAACAAATCATTGTTCCTGATTCTGTTCTGCTTTTATCTCTCCTATCTCGGCTATCTCCTTTTTCCTGCCCTTGGTCCGAGATTTACCATAGCCCATCTCCAATCGGCGGAACTGCAGGGGCTCTTTGTTACCGAACCACTGCAGAACCTCCTGAACAGGCTTGAGGGAATAAAGAGGGATGCGTTTCCCAGCGGGCATACCGGCATTGTGCTCACGGTGCTCTATCTTTCCTACCGTTACAGAAGAAGGTTTTTTCTGGTGGTTTTCCCTGTTGCGATGGCCCTTCTGTTCTCGACAGTCTACTGCCGCTATCATTATGTGGTGGATGTAATCGCCGGATCTGTGTTAACCCTCATAACCATAGTTTTCGGCGAATGGTACTATGCGTGGTGGAAGAAGACGCGTGCCCTGCATTCATGATGGCGGACGGAGAAATCTGGTACAATACCAGGCATGAAATTCTCTTGTGTCGTGGTTTTCTCAATCCTTCTCACCGCCTGTGTTTCTGCGGGACAGACATCGGAATTGACCGCGCGGGAAACAGCCCCTGTGGTGGTGAACACTCATCCCGAATCAGGCGCTGAAAACGTTGCCCCTTCGCTGTCTGAAATACGCGTGACCTTCAGCAGGGAAATGATGGACAACAGCTGGTCATGGGTGCAGGTGGCACCTGAGAATTTCCCGAAGCATATCAGCAATCCCCGGTATCTTGAGGACGGGAAGACGTGTGTTGTCGACGTACAGCTTGAACCGGGAAAAACCTACATCATATGGCTGAATACCCAGAAGTTCAGAAATTTCAGGGATAGGGGGGGTAATCCTGCGGTGCCGTATCTGCTTACATTCGACACACGGCATTAGGAAAAATCTGCACAAGCCTGCCTCATTGCTGCCGGGATTTGGTGAATATCTTTGTACCTTCTGACAGCGCACCGTCAAGACCAACCTCATTTCCCCATTCGTCGTATACCTTGCATGATTTCTCGATCTCCCCAAGGAGACCTGCGCGGAGCAGTGCGTGCCTGACCTTCATGCCTGGCAGTATTTCGTAAGCTATGTTGTCCACAAAAACCTTCATGCTCAGGGAATTTCTCTGATCCTTCCTTCTGTCAACGGGGATATTCTGCATTTGTCTTTTATGTATTCGATAACAACATCTCTTATCCATCTGCTGGAGTCATTGTAGACGAGTTTTTCGCCGGTCATGACTCCGCCGACGAGAGAGAAATCCTTTGAGGATTTCAATGCTTCCCCGAAGGCACCGTATCCGTCACCTCCTGCCGCAAGGAAATCATTTGTGGCAACATGGTATTCCCTGTCCGGTTCCATCTGTTTGCCGCGGATAATAATGTCCCTTACCCGGGAACCGGGCTGCGCTGAACGGACGTAGGAGAAAGAAATACCGGAGACCTGAGGGAACCTGCCGGCCCCTTCCTCTATGGCTGATACACCGTGTTCGAGAGCCCCCTTAATCTGTTTCCCGGAGAGCCTGACCGCCACGAGGTAGTTGTCGAAAGGCAACACCGAATAGATATTCTGCACCGTCAGAGCCCCTTTCCCGATGCTTGTCCTGATTCCCCCGCCGTTGATGAGTGCCATGTCTGCACCCGAAGTTTCTCTCATGATATCCGCAATAAGGTTTCCGAGATTGGTTTCCCTCCTGCGGACATTTTCACCGTCCAGATCGACGTCAGTTTCGCCTATCGTCTCACTGAGTACGGCATCAATCTTTTTGCGGTATTTTTCGACCAGAAAACTCACGTCCCTGTCCTCGGTACCGGGTTCAGGCGAAATAATTTCCAGATGACCCTCTGACTTTACGATCTTTCCGTCCTCCATGGTGATGTCAAGGACTCCGAGCGCCTTTGCATGCTCCCAGGCCTGAAGCAATATGGTTTTTCCGGCAAGTACAGGACTGTCGATTCTGGTATGGGAATGCCCGCCGACAATTATATTGATCCCTTCAACATGCGCTGCCAGAACCCTGTCGGCCTGATGTCCGATGTGGGAGAGGACAATGATGACATCTGTCCCGGGACTGATCTCTTGGATATACCTTGTTACCGTAGTCTCTTGAGGAAGGAATGTCAGCCCTGTCACGTTTCGCGGATGAGTTGTCACCGGTGTTTCTTCTGTGACTACCCCTATGATTCCGGCCTTTATCCCCCCGATATCCTTAATGACATAGGGCCTGAGAGCATCAAGACCCTGAATGTTTGCCCCGAGGACAGGAAATTCTGCTTCCGCTATTCTCTTCCTGAGCACATCCTGCCCGAAGTCGAATTCATGATTGCCCACAACCATGGCATCGAAGCGCATGAGGTTCATCAGTTCAATGACAGATGCACCGGTCGTCATGGTTGCCCAGTTATCCCCCTGAATCATATCTCCTGCTGCAAGCAGTATGGAGGGTTTTTCGCTTCTGAGGGCATTCACTCTTGAGGAGAGATATGCAATGCCTCCGAGCACTTCATCCGAACCGAAGGGTTTATGCGGTTCGGCAAAACCATGGAAATCATTCACATAGAGGATGCGGAGCATTGACTGTTCAGCACGTGCTGCTGAAAAAGCAAGCAATACGATCACGAGGCACAAAAGCGATAAAGAAAGTTTTTTTATGGTGCACCCCTGTTGAGAGTATTTCCCCGGTTATGCGGGATCAGAACACGAAACCCGTCTGTCAATAAAAAAGGCAGAGCCATGCATGGCTCTGCCCTGTAACGCAGATGATATCAGAACATTATACCTATCTGGCCTCCGACTCTCCAGTTGTTGGCGTTGACATCCGTATCAAAATCATTGATTTCGATATCTTCGGTGATCTGGTATTTCCCATTGAGACTCACGAACACCTGTCCCATTTTGAAGACTATGTCGGTGAAGAACTGCCCGCCAAAAAGCCAGTCATCGTCATCGCCGGATATCCCGTCTGCCGATATTTTGATCTTTGCATAATTGTAGGACAGACCGGCGCCCAGATCGATGACCATAAACGGATTGACCGGTATCGCATATTTAAGGTTCAGTTCAACCGGGATATACGTGAACTCTGTATCAACCCTCACCACATCCAGTTCCGGAATAAATACATCAACTTTTCCATCAGGCTTTGTGTAGCCGACTTCCATGCCGAGGTAAAGGTTCGGGACTATTTCGCCGTATCCCTCAAGGCCAAGGTACAGCCCTTTGTCAACATCAAGGTCTTCCATGTCATTTTCGGTGAAATTAATGTAGTCGGCTTTTACTGCCAGATTGCCGAACCCGAGAGGGGCTTTTTCTGCTGCATACAGCGGTGCGGAGACAATCAGAAACGAGATGATAAGTAACAATAAAAAAATTTTTTTCATATCAAACCTCCTTTGATATTTTGATCAGTAACTGTCGTTTTTCCGCCGGATCCAGATATCACCTCCTTACCCAGTTTATTCAATAAAAAACATAAAACCTGCAACTTGTCAATAAAAAAATATTTGCGGTAAAGGAATTACATGCAGTTCATGGGAATATCCACGATTATCCCTACCCGGGTAGGATTGAATATTGACGCGATAGCACTACAATTATTGCATAAAGGATGATTTTGTGGTAAACAGATTGGACGGAATATGACGATGCAGGATCAGGATATCGGAAAATCCCAGGGAAGGCCGGACACTTCAGGGAAAAGGCGCGCCAAAGGGCGTATTTTGGTAGTCGATGACCAGAGCGAGATAATCGCGCTGCTATGCGATTTTTTTTCCGAGAACGGGTATTCTGCAGAAGGGTTTCTGACAGCAAAGGATGCACTGAGTGCCTTGCGGGAACAGTCGTATGACATCGTTATTACTGATCTCTCAATGCCCGAGATTGACGGACTTGAGCTGATACACATGATCCATCAGATTGAGCCACTGATGGTATGTGTGGTGATTACAGGGAACAGTCTGGTGCAGACAGCAGTAGATGCAATGAAGGCAGGTGCATTTGATTATGTGCTGAAGCCCTTTAAGATGAAGAACCTGATGCCTGTCGTGGTCCGTGCAATAGAGACACGCAGATTGCGGGATTCTGAAAAAAAGTACCGTTCGATTGTTGAGGATCAGACAGAGATGATTTGCCGCTTCCTGCCCGGCGGGATCATTACCTTTGTGAATGAGCCGTATTGCCGCTGTTTCGGGCAAAAGCAAAGGGAACTGACCGGGAAGAGTTTTCTGCCGATGGTTTTTGAGGAGGACCGCGAATATGTCAATAAGGCGTTTTCTGCCCTCAGCGGTGAGAACAATGTGGTCACGATCGAGCATCGTGTGGTGCCCCACGGGGGAGAGATACGGTGGCATCAATGGACACACAGAATCCTCTTCGATGAGCATGGACGCATTGAATATCAATCAGTCGGACGTGATATCACAGAGAGAAAGAAGATTGAAGCCGCGTTGCAGATGAGTGAAAAAGAGCTTTACAGGAGAGTCAGGGAGCTTGAGGAATTCTATGAGGCGGCTGTCGGAAGAGAATTGAAGATGATCGAGTTGAAGGAAGAGATAGAGGCTCTGAAAAAGGAGCTGGAACAGGCGAAAAGACGCAATAAATAGGACGGGACTGCAGCATTGTTGTTCATGCACATCCTCGTTGTTTGCACAAAATTCCCTCGCGATAATATTCGGGAGCAATCCTAAGGCATACCCCGGCTACGCTGTCTTCTGAGGGTATTGCCGCATGTCTGTAAGAAAAGATGCTGTCAAAGAGCAATCCCCACATCCCGGGCCGCTCTTTCCGGAAGACGCGACCCGCATTTCATAAGGACATTTTTTTGTGTTATGCATGTGCGAAAAGATATACAATAAAAGGCGTGTATGACGGCAGTTGCGGGTGAATTGCTGATCTGATATGAAAAAGAGACTGACTGACAGGGAAATTCAGAGGTTTTTCTGGGAGGCTGATGAACTCCCCTTTGACAATAAGGCATCGTCTGTTCTCGGGGATTTGACATTCTATGGCGTCAGCCGCTGCAAGAAACTCAGGGGGAGATGGAATGGGGTGAGGTATGAATTTGATGTATACGGAAACGGGGATTCCCGGGTTATGCTTGCGGTAGAACTACCGATGGATTTTTCCGTGAAGGATATCGAAAAGGCCATCGAAGATATGCACGAACGCGGAGGCATGCTGGGTTCGAACGATTTGAAGACATTCCGGAGATGGAAACGCGATGTTTTACCGAAATACCACTATGACCACGCGAAATATTCCGGGCTCAGGTTCCTTGAGTCGCTGAGAAAGAGCTTACTCTAACCTCACTGCACGATATCTTGCCCTTTATGCTTTCTGCTTACGAACCAGATGCAGTGACAGGAATCCCTCGGTGTACAGTAAGACGACAGCTCCTCAGAGCTTTTTGTGAAGAATATGCTATGATAGAGAATGAAATTAATATGAGAAAAATATGATATATAAATGACAACAACATGAATAGCTGGATGACCATAAAAGATGTGAGCCAGTATTTGCAGATTTCAGAGAACAAGGTCCGGTTTCTTGTCAGACATAACCAGATCCCCTTTCATAATAACCATGGGTTTCTCCGGTTTCACAGAGGGCAAATAGATGAGTGGATGGGCACGCCGGTACATAAAAAAGGCATTCACGAGACTATGAAGACACGGTTTCTGTACCGCGGCACACCGGTACAGGACTATGCGCTGACTGCAAGCAAGGTCATGGCCGGGAAAAAATCATGGAATCGTCTTCCTGAGTTCATCAGAAATTTCTCGGAAAGGGTCCGGGAAATCATCATCCATGACAATGGTCGCGCTTTTTTGTACAGAAAGGAATTTTCCCTCTTCAGCAGCAATTACAATGATTATCTGAAGGCAGGATTTCACCTGGGGTTGATCGGAAAAGAGAAGGGCCCCGGGATCGAAAAACGTTATTACCCCACCAGATTTGCCGAAATGCTCTCTTCAGAAGAAGACATGGGAAAGATCAGGAAAATTATCCTTAATGCCATTCTTGATATCGTGAACGAACAGAAGGAGACTGACCCTGATGAGCGCCACGCAATCATTCTTCTGTGGTATTTCCTCGCGTTGAAGGACAGCGAGATTGAGCCTGATGAGCACCATTTCAGGAAATACGAGGGAGAACTGAACTATGCCCCGCTGATACGTCTGAACTTTTCGAAAACCCTGTGCAGTTTTTTGTTTGACAATGACAGGCAGAAGGAGCAGGAGTTTTTCAGTGAATGGAAAAGGCTCCTTTTGTTGAGGGGAAAAAGGTAAAATACTCCGGTATTCATGTTGCCGGGACGGCGACAGATATAAGATTTTGCATTATGCCGGTCACTGCATGTCCCGGGAAAGGAGCAGGGCGTCTTGGAAGTATTCATTATCATTGGCATTATCGTCATTCTCTTTGTCGTACTGCCCAGACTCAAGAAAAAAATAAAAAAGCCGGAACAGTAATGAAATGACCGTGAGATTCCGGGAGATCTCTGTTACGCATTGAGGACAGAGTTCAGCAGGAAGGCCGGGTCATTCCTTCCCGGAGATTCCGATTCCCTCCAGAGCCCTTTTATGGGAAGAATTAACCTTTAGGGCGTTGGTGAAATATCCCTTTGCCCTTAGTTTGAACCCGAGTTTCAGGTAGACATGTCCAAGCTCTGCCATGATATCGAGATCAGAAGGCTTCAGTTCGAGTGCTTTGTTCAATGCGGTGACCGCTTCTTTCAGGTTCCCGGCCCTTTCAAGGGCGCAGCCGTGATAGTAATGGAATACCGCAACAGACCTGTCAAAATATACGGCGGAAGCAAAGAGGCCGGCTGCTTCACCAAATTTCTTTTTTCTGAATAATATCTTCCCTTCGAAAAATTTGGACTGGGCAATTTCCCTGTTTTGCACGGTTCCGGACTGGAGAGGTGGTTTGCTGTCATCATGCTCCTTTCTTTTTTCAGGATCCCTGAGAGTGATATAGGCGTTGGTGATATAGGTGAAAACCTCGATAAGTTTTTTCTTCATATCTTCAGGGAGGCTGAAATTGCGGTCAGGATGATATTCCTTTGCAGCTTGGTAAAATGCCTTTTTGATCTCATCGTCTGATGCATCTTTTTTCAGACCGAGGACACCGTAGTATCCGAGAGTGCTGTATTGCGCATGCATTACGTGTATCTTTTCGATCAACTCCTGAGGGGGTTCCTGGGTTCTGTCAAACACGTCGGCAATACTGATTCCGTGAGGAGATTCATCCTCCTGTTTTGTGACGAGTATCCTTACTTTCAGAAGAGCATAAATGGTCTTCAGGGTTTCGGCCGGTGGTTCAGGGGAGAGCCTTACAATGTCTTCCATTCGTGTTTTTCCGTCGACGAGCGAGACGACCGTTCTGTCTGCGGGATCCAGGTCAACACTCTGGAAAAGGTTCAGAGGAGTTGTTGAAAAATCTATTATATGGTTCATGAGGTGTTTTTCAAGCAGTCCGATATCCGCATTTCTCTTTGTTTCTTCAAAGATCAGATCTGCGACAGGAAGCCTCAATGCAGGCGCATCTTTCAGGCTGAAGGGAGTCTCTCTGAACTCAAAATCCGCGTCTTTGAGGGAGAAAATGCTTTCAATAATCTGCTTTGCCTGCAGTTCGACTGCAGTGACAAGCCCGGCAGGCTGCAAAAAACCTGCACCGGTGAGTATTACTGCATAACGTTTCCCGGTCTGCTCCTTAAGTCTTGAAACTTCAGCATACTGGTCCCGAGTGATTTTCCCGGACAGGAGGAGTATGTCACCGAGCCGATCTTCATCCTGATTTGATGCTGCGAATATGATGCTCCCGTTTCTAATATAAACATTTTTGATGACATTCCCCTTGCGCACATCGAGGATTCCTGTCTTCAGGGTTTTCTGAAGACCGAGAAAAATATCTGATGGTTCATAATCATTGAATGAGCCGTTGATCGGACCTGTTTTAAGAATACCGGCCCTAAGGCGGGAATGAATCGCCTGTATCCACTGCACACGGCCTTTCTGGCGCAGCTTCAGCCCATCCACAGTCAGGCATATGATATCCCCGGGTCTGAGCGGAATTGATACATCGGTCAGAATGCTGATGCCGTTAAAGGAGTAATCAAAGGTTTTTGCCTGAAAAGACTTTTTGCCGATGCTGACAATACAGTCGAAGTCCCTTGCGTATCGTCTGAATGCCCGTATTTCCAGGTCAACTTTTGTCTGAGGATTCTGCACCATTTCCTTTAGTAATTATAGATTATTGCGACGGCAATTACATACCGGAAACCATCATCCCCGCCCTGCGATTCGCAGACTTTTCGGGGATCGGATGATGTTCCAAAGAAAGATTTGCTAAGAGACATTGAAGCATTGATTTCTCGGCCGCTTGGAATCTTTTGACTATCGCAAGGATTATTCACTAAGATTAATCAGGGAATCTCTGATATTACACGCGAATGGTAAGAAACGAAACAATGTAACATCGAAAAGGATATTCAACAGACATGAAAAGAAAAAAGGCATCTCACCTGGCGGAGGACTCAGAATCTTTTTTGAGGGATACGGTGAGTGAGGCCATGAAGAATTACGAGATGAGGCCTTCGCAGGTCGATATGATGCGCGCCTGTGCAGAGAATATTGAGCATGGCGGGATTCTCCTTGCAGAAGCAGGAACAGGGACCGGCAAGACATTCGCCTATCTCATCCCGGTCGTCCTTTCCGGCAGGAAAACGATATTGTCCACGAAAACAATCAACCTTCAGGAACAGCTTGTCGAAAAGGACCTGAAGTTTCTCTCCGGACTGAAAGGGTTTTCCTATGCGATAGCGAAGGGACGGTCAAATTACCTCTGCCTGAGGCGCCTCAATGCGCTGCGGCATGAAGATTCATATGAAGCAGAAGAATACAGGAGCTTTGTGGTTTGGGCATCGGACACGGAAACCGGAGACATCGAGACATTCAAAGGCAGAAGAACCTCTCTCTGGGACAGGATATGTGCAGATCCGGATGCCTGCAGGGGTAACAAATGCAGGTACTACCGGCAGTGTTTCTACTTCAGGGCACGCCAGAAATGGGGAAAAGCGCAGATAGTGGTTGCGAACCATGCACTGACAGGGATCAACTGCATGCTTGCAGGTGATGCGAGAATACTGCCCATAGCAGAGGTGATGATTCTTGACGAAGCACATGCGCTGGACAATGTCCTGTCAGAAGTGATCGGCAGCACGCTTTCGAACAGGGGGTTTGACAGCGTGCTGAACAGGCTGCTGAAGACTGATGAGCGGGGACATTACAGGGGACTGCTTTCGAAGTCACCCCATCTGTTTTCTGCTCTTGAGTCCCTGAGAGCTGAGGCGAGAATGTTCTGGACAATGCTGAACAGTAACTACAGGGACAGGGAAATGATAGAAGGTGTTTTTAAAGATTCCGGTATGACTATTGGTATTGCTGCGGCGATTCACTCGCTTATCGAGGACATACGCACTTCAGTCAGCGGTCTTTTCGAGGAAGACGAAGAGACCGAACTTATTGCGGCGCTGGCAAAGCTCAGCGTATTCTCATACGGTCTTGAGGAGTTTACCGCAGGGGAAGAAAGCGTTGTGAGGTGGGTGGAGATTGAGAATGGAAGGACAGCATTGCGGATATCGCCTGTATATCCCAGGGAATTTGTTCTCACCCGTATTGTGCCTGAATACCAGTCAATTATCCTTACCTCCGCGACGCTGTCTGTGGAAGGAAATTTCAGCTGTATTGCACAGGTGCTCGGGGTGGAAAACTCTGTGCAGCTAGCGCTTCCCTCCCCCTTTGATTTCAAAACTCAGGTTGCTGTCGTGATCAGGGAAGGGGTGGATCTGAAGGAAAGGGATGGGCCGGAAAAACTTGCGGAAGTCATCATTGACGAAGCAACCAGAAGAGACGGAGGAATTCTCGTGCTCTTTACCTCCCGGGATATTATGAAGAAGACGTGGAAACTCTGTGCTGAGGATCTTGAGCAGATGGGTTTTAATCCAATGATTCAGGGAGAACTGCCCAACAGAGTCATGCTTCAAACCATGAGGGATAGCGAAAACAGTATCGTGTTTGGCCTTGATTCCTTCTGGGAAGGGATCGATGTCCAGGGCAATTCACTGAAATCTCTTATCATTACCAAGCTTCCATTTGAAGTTCCGACCGAACCGGTTGTCATGGCACGGACAGCGATGATTGAAAAGGAAGGAGGCAACCCGTTTTATGAATACAGCCTCCCCAGAGCTGTGCTGAAATTCAGGCAGGGGTTCGGGAGGCTTATACGTGCGAAAACCGACAGGGGAAGGATCATTATCTGTGACGGGAGGATCGAGACCAGGGCCTATGGGCGAATCTTCAAAAGAGTTTTTTCCCTCTGATGAATGCGATATCGTATGTATTTTGCTAGATGACAGGAGATGCTGGTGGTTGAAGTCATATTTATATTACAGTTGCTGGAACCATAGTGGCGATAATCTTCGGCATTGTGTACTGGATAAAAGACAGAAAAGACAGCCGACCCTGAAGAATGTTCCCCGCCGGGGAAAAAGATCAGAAGGGAAAAGACTGCAGGCATGGATTATAATTATAGTTGTGGATCCATATTCAGCGCAGCCTGAAGGCGGATGCGGGTACAATGAGGTACAGCGCCTTGCACCTGCCGGGCTTTTCACCGGCCCGGAAATGCATGGCAGGACCGGGGAGGGAATAACGGCGAATGGGCACTGAAGTTGTCATCCTGATAATCGAGGCGATGGTGGTATACTTCATGGTTCTTGCTGCGCACTCGCTCCGCCATCGTTTCGGACCTGTGCATTTCTACGCCCTTATCGGCGGAATAACCGCCATCATGTCCTGGGTTACCGATGCAGGCCTGAAAGTTCATGTGTCAGGAATTACCTTTGTGGTTGGTTCGACGGTTTTTTATACCTCACTGCTTTTAGGGGTTTTTGTCGTGTATGTATTTGATGGCCCGAGGGCTACGCGAATTGCGATTTCTACCGTTGTGGGAGTATCAATTATGGTACCGCTCGTTGCTGTAGCATTGCATTTTCAGGCTGCTTTGATAGGGTATAATTCAGTTGCGCATGTGCCTGTGCCGAGCCTGCGAATCAATGCGGCCTCGGTGATTGCCACATTGCTCGATCTGGTTTTTCTTGCCATTGTCTGGGAGGTTTTTGGGAAGCCTTTTCTGAAGATACAACTCTGGCTACGTGCATTTTTAACCCTTCTCGGGGTCATGTGGCTAGATGTAATTCTTTTCGCGACCGGTGCCTTTGCGGGCACTCCCGAATATTTCAGCATTATGCAGGGGACACTGGTAAGCCGCCTGATCGTCTCCGTGTTTGCGCTTCCCTTTTTATACGGATATCTGCATTGGCAGAGCGACAAGAAAGGCCTCCCGATCGAAAACCGTCCGGTTCTATCCATTTTGAAGAAAGTCGCCGAGATCGAGATCGAGCTGTCACTTGCAAAACAGGAAATCGAGCAGAGAAAACAGATGGAAGTTGAACTGCGAAGCCTGTCAATTACCGATGAACTCACCGGCCTTTACAACCGGAGAGGGTTTGGTGCACTGGCAGAGCATCAGCTCAAGATAGCGAACCGGCTTGGGCAGGGGCACTTCCTTCTCTATGCCGATCTTGACGGTCTTAAGAATATCAACGATACCCTCGGCCATAAGGAAGGCGACAAGATTCTGATCAGAGCCGCTGATATTTTGACCGCAACGTACCGGAATTCAGATATCATAGCCCGAATGGGAGGAGACGAATTCGTGGTTTTTCCCATTGGAACTGCCGGAGACAATGTTGAGATGATCATCTCACGGCTGCAAAACAACATTGATTTGCATAACTCCGGAGTATCGCCTGCCTACAAAATTTCAATGAGTATTGGTGTTGCATATTATGACCCCGAATCTCCGTGTACAGTTGATGAACTTCTGACCAGAGCGGATAACGCGATGTACGAAAACAAGAAAGTCAGAAGAAGCCGGGGCAATTGATTTTCCTTTCTCACTCATCCGGTATTTGCTCAGGGTATACTTATCCCGGATCATTCGCGCTCCTTTCATTGCAGAACAGAGGCATTTTTGCCGCTCTTTCGCGGTACGCTTAACTAATCTCAAACAACAATTGATGAAACATTGGTGAAATAATTGATTGACATCGCAAAATATGTCTGTTACGATTACGTTTGTTTTTTGCCACTACGAATTTTATTAAGGGAGGAAAGAATGGCGACAAAAGTGACGAAAAAGGTTGCGAAGAAGGCAAAGGCGGTAAAAAAGACAGTCACAAAAAAGGCAAAATCGGTGAAAAAGACGGTCGCAAAGAATGCGAAAAAAGTGGAAAAGAAGATCGCCAAGACAGTAAAGGCCGTGAAAAAGAAGATTTCATAAATAACGTTTTTCAGGGCGCTGAAGGGACACCCCTGTTCGCTGTTCCTGTCTTGTAATGCAGCAATGGAACAGGTCATGAGAGTATTGCGTGAGGTATTGATTGTCTGTCATTGGTCTGTCAGTCGGATGACAGTCAGGAACAGTTTCTGAGAAGCCATATTCCGGTCACGCGGTAACGGCAGAAATGCAGTGACAGAAGTTAAAGGGCACGCCCATACCGGATATAGGAACCGTCTGAATCCTGCCGTACTTCGACACTGACATCGAGAGCTTCCTTAAGCAGGCTGTCTGTTAAAACTTCTTCCGGCTTTCCTGTGCCAAGGACCTTTCCTTCTTTAAGGAGTATCACTTTCCCAAACCGCAACGCAAGATTGATGTCATGAAGTGCCATGATAACCGAGATATTTTTTGTCTCTCTCAGTTCGCTGAGAAGCCTCTGAAACTCTATCTGGTATTTGATGTCAAGGTTTGCCAAAGGTTCATCGAGCAGGAGAAGCCCTGCCCCCTGCAGAATCGTCATTGCGATGAAAGCCCTTCGTCTCTCACCTCCGCTCAGGTTTGCAAGATATGAATCAGCTTTTTCCCGGAGGCCCACTGCACGCAATGCCTCATCAACGGTCATTTCTGGTGGGATATCATAGGGATACAGCCCCATCGCAACGAGTTCCCTGACCCTGAAGGGGATGCGGGCATCCAGAAGCTGCGGCAGGTAGCACAGGAGCTTTGCCCTGTCTTTATTCCGGTATGACTCAAGGGGTTTGCCCCAGAGACGTATGCTGCCGTTTTGGGGTCTTATCAGACCTCCTGCAAGTTTGAGAATCGTGGATTTGCCGGAACCATTTGCACCAAGGAGACCGATGAATTCCCCGTCTCCGATGGTGAACGCAAGATTCTCAATAAAATTCCCCTGCCTGTAATAACTGAATCCGACATCCTGAAGCTCCAGAATGTTCTGTCTATGTACTGAGAACATCTCTCCTCCTCAGCAGATAGAGAAAATACGGTGAGCCGATAATTGCGGTAATAATCCCTGAAGGGATTTCCATGGGGGGAATGACTGATCTGCCGATCAGGTCAGCGAGGCAGAGAAACGCACCACCGCAGACAGAGGATACTGATATCAGGATTCTGTTGTCGGCGCCGACAATGAACCGGACGATATGGGGAATGAGAAGGCCGATAAATCCGATCGTTCCCCCGAGGGAGACTGATGCGGAGGTCATCAGTGCAATAGAGACAAAAAGCAGGAGTCTTTCCCGCTGCACTGAAAACCCGAGGCTGTGGGCGAGTTCGTCACCGAGCATTAATGCATTCAGTGCCTTTGCCCTGGAGGCGGCAATATACAGTCCTGCGGCGATAAATGCCAGTCCGTAGGGGATCAATGACCAGTCAGATATTGAGAGGTCTCCGAAAATCCAGAGCACGGCACGCCTGATGCCTTCATTGGAGGACACGCTGATGAGAAGCATCAGGATTGCATAACACAGAAAACTCAGCCCCACTCCCGCGAGGAGGAGTCTTTCAGGGAGGAGCCTGCCCTGTTTCCAGCCGAATGTGCCGACCAGCACACTTACGACAGCAGCCCCAAGAAAAGCTGACAGCGGGACAGTGAATTTTCCAAGAAGATATGAGCCGGAAAGAAGCCCGAAGGCTGCGGTGAGGGCTGAGCCGCTTGATATCCCCAGAATGTAGGGATCTGCAAGAGGGTTTCTCAGTATCCCCTGCAGTACAGCTCCAGAGGCGCCGAGCGCCATCCCCATGAGAGCCGCAATGACAACACGCGGAAGACGTATGGAAAGCAGGATTTCCTTTTCGACGTCATTCATCTGGAATGGATTGATAGTATGCGGACCGAGGAGAAGGGAGATGCCGATAATAAGGATCGAGGCAGAAAAAAGAGCGGCTACCCTCATCTTAGACATGCTGCCAGACCTGATTTGCCGATACCTGCAGATGTGCGCAACTTCCCTTGGTTAGAAGCATATATCTCCATCTTTCATCGATGCATTCCCCTGAGCAGAGCTTCATGAGATTTTACCCCTTTGACCTGAAAATTTCACAAAAACATCACGTCCGGCGAAAAGGATGGGGTATTATATACTCATTGGAGTGTTGTGTGAAAGAAATGACTGAAAGGAATATGTATTCATGAACATGCCGCATTATGATGAACTGGTGCATGAACTGGCGGAAATCTGCGGGATATTGCCGGAATACTGGGATATTTTCGGGAAAAAGCATATAACATCTGTCGACACAAAAAAATCTGTTCTCAGGGCGATGAAAATCAGCATTGATTCATCTGAAGACCTCATCAGCGAAATACGCCGGAGAAAATGGAGTTCATGGACAGGCCTTATAGCGCCGGTACATGTGCTGTCAGAAAAAGCCTTACCACTCTCGGTGCCTGTGTATATCCCTGTGAGGGAAAGACAGGAATCAGGACTTTCCATTGTCTGGTCGCTTGAGGATGAGACAGGAAGAACTACACGGTATACTATTGATGGCGCAGAGATCAAAGTTTCTCAACAGCAGTGGATAGACGGCATCAGATACATCAGGACAAGCCTTGCCATCAAACATAATGGCATCGGGTATTATACTCTCCACGTCGAATGCAGGCACCCTGAAAAAGACTTTTTCGGTACAGCCGAACGCCTTCAGAAGCATGCAAAAATAATCATTACTCCTGATACATGTTATATCCCTCCTGGACTCGAAAAGGGCAGGGCATGGGGACTTTCGGTAAACCTGTATGCAGTCAGATCCGAAAGGAACTGGGGTATCGGGGACTTTTCGGATTTAAAGAAGATCGCGGAATGGATCGGAGGGCTGCAGGGTAGTCTTGTAGGGATCAATCCTCTGCACGCCCTCCCGAATACGGAACCCTATGGCATCAGCCCGTATTCTCCTCTCAGCAGACTCTACAAAAATTTTATCTACCTTGATGTTGAAAAGATACCTGAGGTGAAGCAACTGAACGAAGAAAGGAAAACTCCGGTATCAGAGAGATTCAGGGAAGATCTGGACATGATGCGAAGACAGGATATCATTCACTATGAGAAAGTAGCAGCGCTCAAGGAAAAAATACTGGGAGAGGCGTTCGGCATTTTTTATGCGAAGCATTTTTCAGGGGATACCGGCAGGGGCAATGAATTCAGGGAATTCGTCAGAGAAGAGGGGGAAGCACTCGAATCTTTTGCATTATTCATGACCTTATGGGAACAGATGAAAAAGACTGAAAAGGCATATTCGTGGCAGGAATGGCCTGAGCGCTACCGTACGTTGAGTGCCAGTGAGGCCGCGGCACTGAAAATGGAAAAGAAAAGGGAGATCCTCTTCTTCAAATATGTCCAGTGGCTGATTGACTGCCAGCTCAGGGAAATTGCAGAAGATGCGGCATGTTCGGGAACGAAGGCAGGGCTCTATTATGATCTTGCCATCGGTGCTGTCGGAGGGGGAAGCGATGCATGGTGTTATCAGGATGTAATAGCAACGGGCGCTGATGTGGGTGCACCTCCGGATGACTTCAGCCCTGACGGGCAGAAGTGGGGATTCCCTCCGCTAATCCCTGAAAAGATAAAGGATACCGGATATGAGCTTTTTATCAGGACGATGCAGAAGAACATGAAATACGGCCGGGCGATCAGAATAGACCATGCCCTTGGGATGTTCAGGCTCTTCTGGATACCTGAAGGGATGTCTCCGAAACACGGTGCATATGTGACCTATCCACATGAAGATTTGCTCAGGATTATTGCGCTTGAAAGCGTACGCAACAGGACTATGGTGATTGCAGAAGACCTTGGCACGGTGGGGGAAAATGTAAGAGAGATGTTGAAGCATTTCCGAATGCTCTCTTACCGGTTGTTCTATTTTGAAAGGAAATACCCTGATCCTGAGTTTCTTCCACCCGGCAAATATCCTGAGATGGCGCTTTGTGCCGTAACCACGCATGATCTTCCAACCATTTACGGATACTGGAAGGGAAGGGATATTGAGGTCAGAAAAGCCCTGGGGAAATACCCGAATGAGACAACATGGCGGAAGCAGGTCCGTGACAGGGAGAGGGATAAGGGGCTTATCCTGAGGGCCCTGAAATCTCAAGGCGTTCTGCCTGAAGGCATACCTGAAAACCCTAAAATGGTGCCGGAAATGACTCCTGAACTCTGTCTTGCTATCTACCGTTTTCTCGCTCTCGCGCCCTGCAAATTCCTGCTGGTCAGCCTTGATGACATCATCGGTACGCTGAACCAGCAGAACATGCCGGGGACGGTCGATACCCATCAGAACTGGATACAGAAAACGCCATCGACACTTGAGGAGATAATGCAGGATGAGCGCTTTAACGGTCTCTCTTCCGGATTAAAGAAGTATTTCCGCTGATTTCTGCAAAATGCAGAGAAACGGCCGGCATTATGAAGATACACGAAGATTTTGGGAGTTTTATTTTTTTCAGGTATTGTTTAACATTAGATAAACCATTAATTGTTCTGGAGGAATAATGGCACATACAAAGGTCCTTGCATTTGTTCTTGCCGGCGGCAAAGGGGAGAGGCTTTTCCCCCTGACAGCATTCCGTTCCAAACCTTCTGTTCCCTTCGGCGGAAGGTACAGGATAGTCGATTTTGTCCTGAGCAATCTGGTAAATTCCCATATCTATTCCATTTACCTTCTTGTTCAGTATAAATCCCAGTCACTCATTGAGCATGTGAGGATGCACTGGGGCCTGTCTTCAGTCGTGAAGGATCATTTTGTCACCGTTGTTCCCCCGCAGATGAGAATGGGCCCGGAATGGTTTCAGGGTACGGCTGATGCGGTTTTTCAGAATGCAAGCCTGATCCAGCAGCATAACCCGAGGCTTGTCATTATCTTCGGCGCAGACCATATTTACCGGATGGACATCCGGCAGATGATGGACTTTCACCTCAGAAACGACGCCTATGTTACGGTGGCTGCTCGGCCCGCACCGCTTACACTCGCATCATCATTCGGAGTGATCAAGTGTGATGATGAACACCGGATTACCGGCTTTCAGGAAAAACCGAAGAAGCCGAGTCCGATGCCTGGTGACCCTTCCCGCGCATACGTCTCTATGGGAAACTATATATTTAACAAGGACGTCCTTCTTGAAGCACTCGCAAAGGCACAGAGGAACAAGCAGCACGATTTCGGCGCCCATGTCATACCTGGACTGGTAGATACCGGAAAAGTATACGCCTATGATTTTGAGAAAAACAGTATCTCAGGTACCATGCCGTATGAGGAGAAAGGATACTGGAGGGATGTGGGGACTATCTCCGCTTTTTTCGACGCGCATATGGATATGCTCGGAGAGACGCCGCTGTTTGAACTCGATAACAAGTCCTGGCCGGTTCATCCTTCAGGGTATGAGGGTCCTGCCACGAAGATACTGAGAGGCGACATACGGAACAGCATTATTGCTGAAGGCTGCACGATACGCAGGGCAAAGATACGCAACTCGTTCATCCGGAGCGGCGTCACCATTGAAAATGGCGTGAGTGTGGAAAACTGTCTCATAATGAACCATGTTGTACTCAAAAAAGGAAGCAGGCTCAAGAATGTTATCGTGGATAAGATGAATGTTATCGACGAAGGGGCGGAGATCGGTTTTGATTCTGCCAAAGACCGCTTCCGCTGTCATATCGACGCGTCAGGGATTGCTATTGTTCCCCGGAGCGGAAAGCTGATAAAAGAGTAAGGAGTGCCCTGTTCCATCCTTCCGGCCCAATGCCTTCAGCTTTTATCAGACCCGGGATCTGTATCGTTTGGTTGTAGCTCCCGTCGTGTTGCTGCACAATCACCGGATAGTCCGTTTTTTCAAGCATCGGAATATCGTTGGGGTTGTCGCCGACTGCAACAGTCGTGACTCTTCCGAATTTTTTCCGGAACAGCGAAATCAGGATCGCTACAGCCCTGCCCTTATCGGTGTCGCCGAGCAGGTGAAAAAACCTTCCCCGTGTTGAATGCAGTCCTTGTGCCTTGATCGCCATGAGAAGCCTGCCCGTTTCTCTTTCGTCCCCTTCAAACAAAAAGGGTTCGTCAAAGTCACGTTCCTTTGCCATTGCCGCCTCGCTGATGCTCAATTCCGTAACCTCCGCGATTTCAGCTATCGACATGTCTCCGAACCCTCTTATGCGGAAGCCTTCTTTTTTCAGTGATGCGATTGCGTTTCTCAGCATAGAATATTGTGCGCCAAGCCTGATAACAAGATAGTCGCCCTTACGCCCGATTGCGGTATCAGGAGCCTGTACCTGAAAATCGAAATAATCGGAAGGGATGAAGATTCCTCCTCCGTTCTCTGAAATGAAAGGATGCAGGTTCCCCATCTTTTGCCGGTAGTATTCGATCTCTTTCCGCGTTTTGCTCGAACAGAGCACAAGCGGGATGTGTTCCTGCCGAATCGACGCAAGCGCCGGAAAGGCTTTCTCAAATGAATACGTGGAAAAATCAAGCAGGGTGCCGTCAAGGTCGGTGAAAATGACTACACGTGAACGGCCGGAAAGAGTCATCAGGTCTTATCCTGTGACTTCCTTGCCTTTTCGTCGATTCTCACGTCGATGACGGGTGTTTCGACAAGGTGAAGGGTGGTGGATGCAATCGAAACTCGACCATCAGTCCTCGCAAATTCTTCCAGAATGCGGGTGAATAGCCTGTCTTTCACCAAACGGCGACTTTTGTAATCCACTGCATACCTGACCGAGAACTCGATCCAGTTATCGTTGAGCATGATGGTGACCGCCGGCTCGATTTTTGCCTCCTCGATTCTGAACTTCATGAGCATATCAGACCATGCGTGTTTTGCCGAGGCGATGTAATCCCCGACTGTCTCTTCTGTGACCTGGCGGAGGATTTTCCGGGCATGCTCGTGGTCACTCCCGTATTTTACAGGCACGGTTATCTCGTCCCAGAGAAAGGGGAAGTCGCCGGAATAGTTAAAGACCGGCTCTTTGAACACAAAACTGTTCGCAATGCGAACGATCCGCCCGGTATACTGATCCGATTTGACCCATTCTCCGCATTCCATCAGTGTCGAACGCAGCAGCCCGATATCAATGACATCCCCTTTTATGCCCCCGAGCTGGACGCGGTCCCCGATTCTGTAAAAACCGCTCACCGAAATCGCGAACCAGCCCGCAAAACTTGCAATCACCTCCTGCAGGGCAAATGCGACCCCTGCGCCCGCAACACCTAAAACAACGGTCAGTTTTCCGATGCGTTCACTGAAAATCGCGCCGATGAGCAGAAACGCCAGAACAAACCCGATAAAGGAGATGTATTTTCTTGCGTAGTACCGTGTGTCCGTGTCTTTTATATACCGGGCGAGATACCGCTTGAAGAACACGACAAGGATGATGATGATAGCGACGGTCGCGATGGCATAGATCAGTTTGTCGATTAGCGGGTCAGACAGCAATCGTTCCAGAAATTTTTCCATAGGTCCTCAGACAGTAAGAAAAAAACCGGATCCTTTCACTGCTGCGTATCCCGGTTATTCATGAAAAACCTTTGGCTGCATCGACTGCAAACACACCATGCAGGGTGGTGGCATTTTGTTCATATGATTCTCCGGATTATCCACAACACAGTTCACTATAGCATTATTCTATCACAATGAGCTGGATGTCCATCACATTTGTTCCGGTAGGTCCGGTAATGAGAAGCTGATTGAGCTGACTGAAAAAATTATATGAATCGTTGGCTGCAAGGTATTCATCCGCATTCAGTCCGGCATTTCTGGCTTTTCCGGCGGTATCACCGTCGACGATCGCTCCGGCGGCATCTGTTGGCCCGTCTGTTCCGTCAGTGCCTGCAGAAAGAAGGGTGATGCCATCTGTACCTCCGATTGCGATAGCAAAGGCCAGTGCAAGTTCCATATTTCTTCCGCCCACCCCGTTCCCCCTGACGGTAACGGTTGTTTCACCGCCCGAGATAAGACACAGCGGTCTGCCGGATCTGGCGCTTCCTGAATTTTTTATCGTTAATGCTTTTTCAGCGAGCAGTTTTGCAGTATCCCGCGCCTCACCGGCAATTGCAGAAGAGAGAATTTCCGCATGCATCCCGAGTTCCTCAGCTTTTGCCTTTGCCGCCTCAAGGGCCTTTCTGTTGCTTCCTATTATGATGTTTTGCACCTTTCTGAAGACCGCATCCTGTTCCTTGGGTGTCTCGGGGATCGCACCTGTAACTCCTTTGCGAAGGATGTCAAGGACGTTTCCAGGGGCTTTTTCCAGCAACCGGTATTTTTCAAGGACAGCCCATGCATCATGGTATGTGGTTTTATCGGGAGCTGTAGGTCCGGATGCGATCACATCGAGTCTGTCACCGATCACATCGGAAAGAATCAGTGAAATAATCCCCGCAGGATGTGCAAGTTCGGCAAGCCTCCCCCCCTTTACTCTCGAGAGGTGTTTTCTTACGGAGTTCAGTTCATAGATATCCGCTCCGGCTTTGAGCAGCAAGTCGGTGATCCTCTGTTTTTCGGAGAGCGTTATGCCTGAATACGGTGATACCAAGAGTGAAGAGCCTCCTCCGGATATCAGGCAGACTATGAGAGTCTTTTCGTCGGACTTCCTGAGGATATCCATGATCTCTGTGGTCCCGTGAAAGCCGTTTTCATCCGGCAGGGGATGTCCTGCTTCACGGACCTGCATCGCGAGGAGACCGGATTCCATACAATGCCGGTATTTCGTGATGATAAAACCTCTGCGGGCAAGATCCGGCATGCAATCCTCGATTGCTTTTGCCATGGGACATGAGGCTTTGCCGAATCCGACAACTTGCAGCTGAGTGTACCTACCTGATGCAAATGCAGACTCAATGTAGCTGCAGTATCTCTTCACCGCACCGTATGGTGAAACTGCCTGCAATGCAGACTGAAAAATATCAGCAGCGGTGGTATGGTGGGTGCTGTTCATCTGTTTTCAATTCCTTTCTAAAATCTCTTGACATTGTAACCATTTCGATATAATAATATAGTTACTTAATTTTTGTAAAGGAGTTACAATTGAACGTGACCGTTGGCATTAAGGAGCTCAAGGCAAAACTGAGCAGTTATATCGATATGGTAAACCAGGGAGAACAGGTTATTGTCACGGAACATGGCAAGGAAGTTGCGCTCATTATTCCGATCTCGAATGAACGGAGGGCGCTCAGGGCGCTGATTGAAGCAGGCAAGGCCCACTGGTCAGGGGGAAAACCTTACGGGGTGCATGGCGTGAAGATCAAAGGAAAGCTGATGTCGGAAACGATACTGGAAGAACGCATATGATCCTTTATCTTGGCACAAGCGCGCTTGTGAAATTATACCTCGAAGAGCCATATTCAGATATTGTCAGGAGCTGGATCAAGGAATACGAAATAATCGCAACGTGCCGCATTGCATATACCGAAATGATATCTGCCCTTGAGAAAAGGTTCAGAATGCATGATCTCTCCAAGAGTGACTACGAAATGGTACTGAAGAAATTCGCTCAGGATTGGCCAGATTTTGCTATTATTGATTTTGATGAGCGTGAGGCGGCGGTTTTTGTGAAGAAATACGGGTTAAAACATTTTGATTCCATTCACCTGTCCGCGGCAAAGCTCATCCAGAGGGAACGAAAAGACATTTCGCTCGCGTTTTCATCGGCTGACGAGAGTCTGTGCAGGGCTGCTGCGGCAGAAGGACTGAAGGTTCTCTCGTTCCTGTGAAAACGCGGAAAATAATGATAACCAGCCGGGAAGGAGGTAGTGCATGGCCGACTTTTATCAAACAGGAGTTGTCGCGACTTTTCACAGACTTGGCGCAGTAGATATTGACAAGATCGAATCGGAACTGTCCTGGTATGTCAATGAACGTCCGCTTGCGCTTGTGTTGCCGTCGCTCTACAGCGAACTTGCCGGAGATGCATTAAAGGGGATTATCAGGGAGTTGCAGTCAGTCCAATATGTCAGTGAGATTATTGTGACTCTCGGACCCGCATCTGAAGAGGAATTCAAGCATGCGAAGGAATTTTTTTCTGTTCTTCCCCAGAAAACGAGGATTATCTGGAACTCCGGACCGAGAATTGTCGAGGTGTACAAGGCGATTGAAGCTGCTGATCTCCCGATCGGCCTTCCCGGAAAAGGAAGATCTGCGTGGATGGCGTACGGTTATATTCTTTCAGAGCGTCATTTCCACGGAATAGTGCTGCATGACTGTGATATCCTGACGTACAACAGGGCATTGCTTGCAAGGTTATGCTATCCGGTCATTAATCCCAGTCTTGATTATGATTTCTGCAAAGGCTTCTACAGCAGGGTCACCGACAGGCTTCACGGAAGGGTAACCCGGCTGCTCGTTACACCCCTGATCAGGTCGCTCCAGAAGATCCTCGGGTATCTGCCGATTCTGGTCTTTTTCGACAGTTTCAGGTACCCTCTGGCAGGAGAGTTTTCGATGGATATAGACCTTGCGAGGGTGAACAGGATACCCGGCGATTGGGGGCTTGAAGTGGGGGTGCTTGCAGAGGTCTACAGGAACACCTCTACCCGGAGAGTCTGTCAGGTTGATATCGCAGAGAATTATGAACACAAGCACCAGGAACTCTCTTCTGAGGATTCAGAGAAGGGACTCCATAAAATGTGTGTAGACATATGCAAGTCTGTTTTCAGAACGCTGGCATCTGAAGGTATCGTGTTTTCCGAAGGGTTTTTCAAGACGCTCATGGCTACCTATGTGAGAACAGCTCAGGACATGCTCAAGAGATACGAGGACGATGCAGCGATCAACGGTCTTTATTTTGACCGGCATGAGGAAAGCCTCGCTGTCGAGACATTTACGAGCGGGATCAGGAAGGCTGCTGAGGTGATAACTGAGGATCCCCTCGGCGTGCCTCTGATTGCGAGCTGGGACAGGGTCACCTCTGCAATCCCCGACATCCTGAACCAGATAAAAGAGGCTGTGGAAGACGATAATCAATAATACAAAAAAACAGGTGGAGGGAAAATAATGAAAACAGTAATAGCTGTCATTATCGCCTTAGTAATTGCGCTTGGCGCGGGATATTTCGGTGTTCCCATGCTTATGGAAACCCATACCTCAGCGCTAAGGAGCGAAGTACAGGACTTGAAGCTGAAGGTGCAGAAGATGGAGGACGAGGCAAAAGGAGCACCCTTACCCCATGATGCGGACGCCGGTAAGATAATCAAGACAGTGAATGCAGTGTCTGCGAAACTGAGCAGCATGGAGGAATCCTTCAGAAAAGACAAGTCTTCTGCTGACGGGTTGATTAAAAAACAGAAGACGGAAACGGAAGAGGCATTGAGGAAACAGACGGAGGCTATCGAAAAAAATCTCAGGGAAGCACAGGCAAAGGCCCAATCGGTGAAATTCAAATCTGCAATCGCCGATATCAGGGAGCATATCCTGAAGGCACGCCTCGAAACAGTAGCAAAAAATATTGGCAATGCCCGGGCAGAGGTCGACCTCATCGATGACCTTTTGTCAGAAGTCATAACCTTTGCGACCGAAGAGAATAAGAAAACATTAAGCGATCTCAAGGCATCTGTGAAAAAGATCAAGTCAGACATAGACACTGACCTGCCCTCAGCAGTAAACCGGCTGAACAGTCTCTGGCATGAAATGAGCAGGCTTCTGAGGAAGGCCTGATGGCATTATCAGCAGTCTTCTTCATTGCAAAAACAGACTCCGTTATACGTTTCATCAGAAGCAGAAATACCACAGAGGAGGACTCATGAGGAATATTCTGATTATTTCCGCTGCAGTATTCATCATGTTTGTTGTCATACGGAGCAATTTCAGTATTAAAGAGACTCCGCATGGGTCTCCCCCTGTTCAGGAGAACTGCCGCGAAATCAGCGGGACGGTCAGCAAGGGGGAAACACTTTTCGATATCTTCAGGAGATACAGTCTGGATATGGATGAGTTCCTGAAGATAAAGGAGGCTTCTGCTGACATCCACAGGCTGAAGGACCTGTATCCCGGCCGCACATACAGAATTCTGATCGATGAGCAGAACAAGATCAACGCCTTTTCCTACTGGATAGATGAAGACAATATTCTTTCGATAACCCGCACCGATTCGGGGTTCTGCGCCGAAAAGGTCTGCGTTGATTATGAGAAGAGGGTTCAGCATATCGGGGGAATCATACAGGACAATCTCATTACGTCCATGGGTGAAGGAAGGGAAAACGTGATGCTGGCCCTCCAGCTTTCGGATATCTTCGCCTGGGACATAGATTTTACCACTGATCTGAGAAAAGGCGACACATTCAGGATTGTGGTTGAAGGGTATTACCTGGAAGGTGAATTCAGAAAATTCGGCGATATACTTTCTGCGGAATTTGTAAATAATGGAGAAACATATCATGCCTACCGGTTCGTACAGAACGGGGAACCCGGGTACTACGACGATGAGGGGAAATCCCTGCGGAGGGCATTCCTGAAGGCGCCTCTCAGTTTCAGGCGCATCAGTTCCAGTTTCTCAAAGAACCGCTTTCACCCTATTCTGAGGATTTCCCGGCCGCACCACGGCCTTGACTATGCTGCTCCTTCAGGTACCCCCGTTTCTGCGGTGGGTGAAGGAACGGTACTGTTTGCAGGACATAAGGGGCAATACGGAAAGCTTGTGGTGCTGAAGCATCCCAACGGCTGGAAGACGTATTATGGACATCTGTCAAGGATAGGGAAGGGGGTCCGTCAGGGGAAGAAGGTTCATCAGGGCCAGATTATCGGACATGTCGGTTCGACAGGTGTTGCAACCGGCCCGCATCTGCATTATGAGCTGAGGATACGGAATAAACCGGTAAATCCGCTGTCAATAAAAATGCCGAAAGGCAGGGCTATCCCCGGAAATTTAATGGCCGAATTTAAAGACCTGAAGCACCGGATGGATACGGAGATCGCATCAATTGCGCTCCCGTATCTCGCGGACGCTTCTGGGGACACCAAAAACAAACTGTAGGCTGCAGATATGGGGCAAGAGGGTATTAGGGAAGTTTCCTGTAATGAAACAAGCAGGAGGAAAGCGGGAGCGGGGGCCGGATGACTGTTTCCCTGCAACATATTGCATCAAAGGAAGGAGAGGACATGGCAGAAAAAATACAGGAGATAATGCCCTTTGAATTCAGGCAGTGCATCAGCATCGAAAAGGCAACAGGCAAAAAGGCGAGAAACATCCGGGAATTGAAGGAAATGATCAGCACGGTAAGTGATGAATGCATATTTCATCATACCTACCAGTATTTTTTAAAAGGTCATATCCTCGAGTACACCAGTGATTTTGCTCACTGGGCAGGGGAAAGTCTTGAAGAGAGTTCACTGTCCGAGCGTCTTTCCAATATAGACCCTTACGATTTCAGGGAGATCTCGGATCTGAGGAACGAGATTGTGCGGGTGATCGACGAATATCTCGCGAAGTTTCCCGAGCCAAGGGATGTGATGCCCGGTGATGAATTTCATTTCAATGAAACGGTCACGCTGATCTTCCCCCTCGGCATACGTGCCCGCAACCTTGCGGAGTTCCTGACTGCAATGAGATATATCAATACCGCCTCAATTTACTATCATTTCTACGAAGCGAGGATACGTCTCGGTGGAGGGATCGATGATTTCTCCCGATGGATCGAGGACGTCTTCGGAAAGAAAAAACTCGCTGCGAGGATAAGGGCGATCGACCCCTTTATGCATACCCTCGATGCAATCAAAAATCACATCATCGAGGAAATCGAAGAGGAGGTCAGAAAGGATATGGAGGTGATAGACCGTTGTTTAACCAGTATGTAGGCATATCACCGAAAAGCGATCTGCTGCTCCTTCAGATACTGGGCGAAAAGCTCCATAATAAGTCGTTCCTGCATATCAATTCCACCCGTGAAGGAGGAGGGGTTGCCGAAATACTGCAGAGAATGATCCCGATCCTCGGTGAACTCGGCATTCAGGCCAGATGGGAAGTTATCGAGGGAGATGCAAAGTTTTTCGATATTACCAAAAAAATCCATAATGCACTTCAGGGAAATCAGGAAAACGTTACTGAGGAGATGTGGGAATACCATCTGGAGGTAAACAGGAAAAACGCAGAGAACCTGAACCTTGATGCTGACGCTGTCCTGATCCACGACCCGCAGCCTTCCGCCCTGATCGAGTTCAGGAAATCAGGCCGATGGATATGGAGATGCCATATAGATGTATCCAATCCGCAGAAGGATGTCTGCGATTACCTTGCCCGGTATTGCGAAAAATATGAATCGGCCATCTTTTCCGTCGCAAAGTTTGCCCGGGCACTCCCCATTGACGAATTTATCGTTTCTCCTTCGATAGACCCCATAAGCGACAAGAACAGGGAACTGACGGACAATGAGATAAATGAAACGCTGAAGAAATTTACGATTCCGTCGGACAGGCCGATAATACTCCAGGTATCGAGATTCGACCGTTTCAAGGACCCTACCGGCGTGATAAAGGCATACAGAATTATCAAGAAATACAATGACTGCATACTTATCCTGGCAGGGAGTCCTGCCACGGATGATCCTGAAGGGGAGGCAGTCCTCGCCGAGGTCCGGGAGTATGCGGCGAATGACCCTGATATCTTTATTCTGCTGCTTCCGCCTTTCAGTGACAAGGACATCAATGCGCTGCAGAGAAAAGCGACTGTCGTGATCCAGAAGTCCCTCAAGGAGGGATTCGGTCTGACAGTCTCAGAGGCCATGTGGAAGGGAAAACCGGTTATCGGAGGCGCTGTCGGAGGCATACCCCTTCAGATTGTGCATGGGGTTACCGGCTTCCTCGTGCATTCTGTTGAAGGCGCTGCGTTCAGGATCCGGCAGCTTATGAATAATCCCGAGATGGCCAGAAGGATGGGGGAAAAGGGGAAAGAGTATGTAAGAAATAATTTCCTCATTACCAGGCAGATCAGGGAGTACCTGTCCCTGTGGTATTACCTCGAGCATAAAGGGGAGAGTGTAATCGAACTGTAATTTTTGAAAGGTGATCCTTGAGGAAGAAAGTCATTGAAGAATCAGTCCTGTTTGTGAGCATTCTGAAATGGTTGTTTCTTGCATCCTGCATAGGAGTTCTCGTCGGTCTGTCCACAACGGTTTTCCTGAAGGCGCTCGAGAAAAGTTCTGGATTGCTCGGCAGCTTCAGCCATTACTATCTTTTGCTTCCTCTTGCGTTATTTGTGAGCAGCTTTCTCGTGAAATATGTTGCACCCGAAGCATCGGGACATGGAACAGAGAAGGTCATTGAAGCGGTCCACAAAAGATCCGGCAGGATCAACCCGTTTGTTGTGCCGGTGAAACTCCTTGCAACAGTAATCACGATCGGATCGGGTGGTTCGGCAGGAAAGGAAGGGCCATGCGCCCAGATAGGGGCAGGACTTGCCTCGGTATTTTCCGATATCCTGCGGTTCGATGAAAAGGACCGAAAAAAGCTGGTTATCTGCGGAATCAGCGCCGGATTTTCGACGGTATTCGGCACACCAATTGCAGGGGCCATATTCGGGGTGGAAGTGCTCTTCATCGGCGGGCTTCTCTATGATGTGCTGCTCCCTTCCTTTGTCGCAGGCATTGTGGGATATCAGGTGTCTTCATCTCTCGGGATAACCTATTTCTATGAGCCTTTAAATTTTGTGCCCATGTTCAGCAGCCAGTTCTTCATTAAGGTCTGCCTGAGCGGTCTGTTCTTCGGGATATGTTCCCTCTTCTTCATCGAGATCCTCAAATTATTTGGAGAGTTGAGCCGTAAGCTGAGGATATGGAGACCATTCAAGGGACTGCTTGGCGGCGCTGCGCTCGTAATTCTCACACTCGTATTCTCTGACCGTTATTTGGGGCTCGGGTTGGATACCATTCAGGGTGCGCTTGAAGGAGACAGCATTCCGGCAGCAGCTTTTTTGCTGAAGATGGTTTTTACCTCGATCACCCTCAGTTTCGGGGGAAGCGGCGGCATAGTAACCCCGATTTTTTTTGTGGGGGCAACCTCAGGGAACCTTTTCAGTCATCTGATGGGATATGATGCAGCGATTTTTGCCGCCGTTGGAATGGTCAGCCTTCTTGCAGGTGCGGCAAATGCACCGATATCCGCGAGTATTATGGCGGTCGAAATTTTTGGGCCGGCTGTAGGACCGTACGCCGCAGTTGCATGTATTATCAGTTTCCTCATGACTGGACACAGGAGCGTTTTTCCGAGCCAGGTGCTTGCCACTTCCAAGTCGTCGTCGATCACGGTGGCCACCGGCGGTGAAGTGAAAAACATGCCGGATGTCGACTTTCTGGTAAGGGAAAAGAGCCTTGCAGGCGGAATTGTGAAGGGATATGACAAGGCGAGGAAGGGATTGAAAAGAAAGACTGTCAGGAAAAAGGAAGCGGAAAAAGGAGATGACACTACTGCCTGATATAGCATCTTTTCCCCGTGATACGCATCATTGCTGAATTCTTTCCACCTGCGGCATTATCCCTGAGACAGTGAAAGATTTGCAGCTTTTACATGCATAATAAAATGAAAATGAAAAAAATTGTATCCATACTATTAATGCTGTCCCTTTTTCATGCACTCGCAGGATGTACTGATGAAGACAGGGCCGCGAATACCGTCACAGTGCTTGTCTTCAAACACGGCAAAATCGCCGGAGATCCGGAGAAATTTGCACAGATTATCAGAACCTTTGAGTCCCAGAACCCCGGAATATCGGTCAGGGACGAAATCCTCCCCGCTTCCACGGATGAGCAGCACCAGTTCTATGTGGTCAACCTTGAAGGGAAAAGCGCTGATTTTGATGTATTGAGCATGGATGTGGTGTGGGTGCAGGAATTTGCCCGTGCCGGATGGCTGAGAGACGTGAGTTACCTGTTCACGGGGGATGACAAAAGCGCGTTTTTCCCCGGACCTATGCAAGCGGTAACCTACAGCGGAAAGATGTATGCAGTCCCATGGTATATCGACGCCGGTCTTTTGTATTACCGGAAGGACTTGCTTCAGAAATACGGGTTTTCTCCTCCTGAGACGTGGGAGGAGCTTGTATCGACGGCCGGGTATATCATCTCAAGGGAGCGAGACCTTTACGGCTTTATCTGGCAGGGGAAACAGTATGAAGGGCTGGTATGCAATGTGCTGGAATATTTCTGGGGGAACGGCGGGGATGTGTTGGAGGACTCGAGAGTTGTCATTGACAGCCCGGAAAATATCCATGCCCTCGGCTTCATGAGGGACCTCATCGTGACAAGCAGGGTGACGCCTGAACTGGTGACTACCGCGATAGAGGAGCCGACAAGGCATATCTTTGGAAACGGGAAGGCGCTGTTCATGAGAAACTGGCCGTATGCATGGAATATCTTCGAAAGGGAGGGCTCCCCGGTCAGGGGAAAGGTCGGTGTCGGCCTGCTGCCTTCTTTCAGAAAAGGAATGTCCGCTTCCACGCTTGGCGGCTGGCAGCTCGGGATAAACAAATACTCGAAACATCCTGAAGCTGCAGAGAAACTGATACGGTTTCTTACCTCTGCTGAAGTGCAGAAGACCATGGCACTTTCCATCGGCTACAAACCCTCCAGAAAATCCCTGTACGCAGACAAAGACCTGCAGAGGGAGCAGCCCTTTATTGCCGCACTGCATGAGGTGTTCATGAAGGCGAGACCGAGACCGGTATCGCCGTACTACATGATGATGACGCAGGTCATGCAGCCGGAATTCAGCGCTGCCCTTTCAGGGATCAAGTCGCCGGCAGATGCGCTAGAGTCTGCACGAAAGCAGATTGAGCATATTCTCGGAGGCGAAAGATGACCGGGAGAGAGAGCGGAAACAGGTTCGTGATGCCCGCGGTGCTCCTCCTTTTTTTCATCACGGTGTATCCTGTCTTCTATGTCCTGTATCTCAGCTTTCACAGGAGGCTGCTGATTTTCGATATCTCGGAATTTGTCCTGTTTGAGAATTATCTCTTCCTCGCACGTGATGACAGATTCTGGAACGCTTTCTCAAATACCATGTATTTTACCCTCATGTCTGTTTCGCTTGAGCTTTTCCTCGGTCTCTGTATTGCGGTGCTCCTGAACAGGACGTTCATGCTGAAAGGGCTCGTGAGGGCTGTGGTGCTCATACCGTGGGCTATTCCTACCGTAGTTTCTGCAAAGATGTGGGAGTGGATCTACAACACGGACTTTGGCCTCCTGAATTTCCTGCTCGGCATGAAGATAAACTGGCTCGGAAGCACATTCTGGGCAATGAACGCGGCGATACTTATGGATGTCTGGAAAACTACTCCCTTTGTTGTCATCCTGCTTACTGCCGGACTGCAGGTAATCCCCCGTGAACTGTATCATGCGGCAAGAATCGACGGAGCCGGCAACTGGGCAGTCTTCAGGACCATCACGCTGCCGTTGCTCAAACCGGTCATCCTCGTGGTGCTGATATTCAGGACCCTCGATGCCTTCAGGGTTTTCGATGCCGTATATGTGCTGACCGGCGGAGGTCCTGCAAATACTACCGAAACACTTTCTATCTATGCGTACAAAGTGCTGTTCCAGACACTTCAGTTTGGCTACGGTTCAGCACTCTCGGTTATTGTCTTCATCTGCACGGCATGCATCAGCCTCTTCTATATAAAAATTCTGAGCAGAGGGGCAAGATGATCAGAAAAGCGGGCTTTGTCATCCTCGTATCTCTTGCAGTAATATACTGTTCCGGTCCCCTGTTGTGGCAGTTCGTGACAAGCCTGAAACCGGATCATGAACTGACAGTGATTCCTCCTGTCTTGCCCCTTAATCCCACCGGTATGCATTACATGGCGATATTCAGGGAATATCCGTTTTTGCGGATTATCATGAACAGTTTTCTTGTTGCAGCGTCGACGACGGTGTTCTCTCTTGCCATCGGCTCCCTGTGTGCCTTCGCACTTGCCAAGCTCAGGGTGGGGTTCAGGGCATTTATCCTCGGCTTCATCCTTTCAGTATCCATGTTTCCGCCGATTGCGACGGTAAGCCCGCTCTATATCATTATCCGGTTTCTGGAGTTGCGGGATACCTTAACGGCGCTTATCATTACCTATACCACCTTTTCCCTCCCTCTGTCTGTCTGGATCATGACGAGTTTTTTCAAGGAGATTCCCGACGAGATTTATCTGGCTGCAAAAGTGGACGGCTGCAGCCCGTTCCAGATCTTTTACAGGATAATGCTCCCCCTTTCGATGCCCGGGCTGTTTACTACCGCGATACTGGTATTCATATTTTCGTGGAATGAATTTCTCTTTGCCCTCACGTTTACCTCGACACAGGCATCAAGGACGATCCCGGTGGCAATCGCCCTTTTTCCCGGACTTCATGAGGTCCCATGGGGGGATATCGCCGCTGCCTCCATGGTGGTCACCCTGCCCCTGGTCGTTCTCGTATTCGTGTTCCAGAAAAGGATTATCGAAGGGCTTACCGCAGGTGCGATAAAAGGATGAAATCATGGCTGAGATAAGATTTGAAGGAGTAAGCAAGCGGTTCGGTAATGTTGCGGTTGTCAGCGCAATCGATCTGAAGATACACGACGGGGAGTTTTTTACCTTTGTAGGCCCGAGCGGATGCGGGAAATCAACCATCCTGAACATGATCGCAGGTCTGGAGCCTGTGACTGAAGGCGGGCTGTTTTTTGGCGATACGCTTGTCAATGAACTGTCTCCAAGGCAAAGGGATGTTGCCATGGTCTTTCAGAGTTATGCCCTATATCCTCACATGACGGTGTATGAAAATATCGCTTTCCCGCTGAGGATGCAGAAAATCCGGAAGAATGAAATACAGGAGGAGGTGCACCGGGTCGCGGGTATTCTGGGACTGGACGCACTGCTCCAGAGAAAACCGAAGGAACTCTCCGGGGGCCAGAGACAGAGGGTGGCCCTCGGAAGGGCTATCATCAGGAAGCCCAGGGTTTTTCTGATGGACGAACCGCTTTCCAATCTTGACGCGAGGCTGAGAATCGACATGAGGACGGAGTTGAAGAGGCTTCATCACCAGCTCAGGATAACTACCGTGTATGTCACACATGACCAGGAAGAGGCAATGAGCCTTTCGGAAAGAATCGCGGTTCTTTACCAGGGGGAGATACAGCAGTGCGGATCGCCCTATGAGGTATATGCAAGGCCTTCGAATATCTTTGTCGGAGGCTTTATCGGGAGCCCGCCGATGAACATTATTCCCGGATCTGTGGTCAGCGGCACACCGCTGGAAGTAGATCTGAACGGCAGGACTTTTCTGCTGCCAGCAGGCGAACTGCCTGTACAAAAAGGCGTAAAAGCAGGGATCAGGCCTGAAGACATCTCAGTCACCGGGGAAAAGACCGCTGAAAGTGTCAGGGTGGATATTGCACTTATCGAGCCGGCAGGGTCCTTTGCCTGGGTTGATGTGATATGGAACGGACTCAAAGTCAGAGGGACCGCAGAGGCGGAAACGCGGCTTAAAACCGGCGACAGTGCCTTTATTCAATTCCCGGTGACCAGAATCGTCCTGTTTGATGCGGAGTCGGGAAGAAGACTGTAAGGCAATAATCTCCCTGTGGGTGTCAGACCGTGCAGAGACTGCCGGGTACGCTTCATGCGATTCTGCGGCACACTGCTGCACAAAAAGCTTGAATATGAAAAAAAATTGCACTATAATCATACAGTTTTTTATTGAAAATAAAGGAGGAGAATGAAATGAGAAGAATGTTCAGTTCTTCCATCGGGCTCTTATGGGTCTGCATGATATCACTTGTATTTATGAGCAGTTGCGCAAAACCGCCGACCCAGGAAGTTGAGAGCGCGGAGAAGGCGATCGCTGAGGCAAAGCAGAAAGAGGCAGACCTTTATGTGCAGGATGAGTTCGTTAAGGCGGAAGAAGCCTTGAAAAACGCGAAAGAACTTATCGGTGAGAAGAAATACAAAGAGGCGAAGGCTGCTGCAGAGACAGCTTCCGGCAGCGCACTGAAAGCCATTTCCCTTGTGGTAATAAACAGGGAGGCCCTGAAGGAGGAAACCCTGAAGATGGTGGATGCAACGCAGAAAACGCTGGATGAAGTGAAGGCCCTTGCCTCAGCAGCGATCAGAAAAAAGTCACCTGTCAGTAAGGAAGAACTCCAGACGGCTATCGGGCAGTACGAACTCGACTTGCTTTCCGTAAAAAATCAGTTGCAGGAACAGAAAATCCGCGCTGCACATGACCTTCTCGTTTCCCTGAACGAGCACATTGCCGGACAGAGGGAGACTTTAACAGCGGCCATGGAGCAGAAAAAGGAAGCAAAGAGATAACCGGGGGGTGAGGGAATACGATGAACTTATGGGAGAAAATCAGAAGGGATCTGGAAAAAGAGCTGAAGGCAAGTTATGCGTTCATTAAGGAAGGCACGGCAGTTCTCAGGAAGAAGAGCAAGGAGATTTCGAAGGAAGAGGAACAGCGGTATAAGATTATCGAACTTAAAACAAGGATTCAGGAAGAGATGTCCGGTCTCGGCGGAAGAGTTTACGAACTTGGCCTGAAAGACAAGAATCCCCTGCAGGACAAGAAGGTCGCTGCGTTTTACAACAGAATCAATAAGCTCGAGATGCAGATTTCAAAGCTTGAAGGGAAGCCAAAGCCGCCTGCAAAAAAGGCAGCGAAGAAGCGGACAACAAAAAAATAGCAGGAGCCGCAGTGTTCAGCCTGCGGCTCTCCTTTGTACGCATGGGTATCTGAAGACATATGCCGGCATGGACAAAACATGGTTCCGTCCGGCATACACAAAAGGAAAATTGCATGAGCATACTCTGCTGCTTTTTTCTTTTTCTCCTCTCCCAATCTGTTACTGCAGAGGTAATATCGCCACCTGCACAGACACATGCTATTTCATCCCGGTCTGATAGTCCATTTTCATTAGGGTCTCCACATGCTGTACTCTCCTTGGGAGATCCTCTTTACTTCAGGGAGTCTCCGCAGCCTGTGTTGGAATATCAAGCGGCACGCAGAACATCTCATCCCGGATGCAAAGACTGGTGTGAGTACCGAATCGATGAATATGCCATTTCAAATAATGTATGGGGAAAGGACAACATTAAAGAGTATTCTGCACCATATGCACAATGTATTTATTCTGCCGGGGTGAAGGGTCCTGATCAGGCCGGATGGGACTGGATATGGCCTGCGTGGAGCGAGAGGAAGGTTCTGGCCTATCCGGCAATCGCGTATGGCTGGAAACCCTGGAGTCAGGAATCGACTACTGCAAATCTGCCGAAACAGGTTGGCGCCATTAATGAACTTACCGTTTCTTACCAGCTGGAATTTCATGCAACAGGAATATACAATCTTGCTTTTGATCTCTGGCTTACCCGCAGCAGCATTCCGTCCCCTGAGGGAATAACGAGAGAGATAATGATATGGATCGATCAGGAAGGAATCCAGCCTGCAGGGACGCTTGTTGACAATATCGCAATAGACGAAATGGACTACGCATTCTACAAGAAGAAGTTTAAGGAATGGGACTACCTTGCGTTTGTCAGTACCTCACGTTCTCGCGTAGGGAAGATTAACGTGAAGCGTTTTCTGGAATACCTTTTGAAAAATGCACACATCACCCGGGAAGAGTTTCTCGCCTCCATCGAATTCGGGAATGAGATATCAGCCGGCAAAGGAAGGCTGGAACTGCAGAAGTACCTGATTTCCGTACGGTAAAAAGATTTGCTCCGCAGGGAATCGGATGAGTCAATATATTTCCGGTAAAGGTTTAACCCAGATTCTTCATGAAGCGTGGAATAGCAGATGAGGGGTGTAAGAAGCTTTGTTCACCCTGAACGTAGAGGAAGGGATGTTCATTATTTTTTTTACGAGGCGAAGGATTTTTACGCTTTCCGGATAACTCTGTGCCCGTGGGTATATATGTTCAGACGGGTTCCCCTTACGAAACCGATCAGGGTGATATTCGCCTTCTCTGCTATCTCGATCGCATAGTTTGTCGGTGAGGTCCTGCTTATGAGAAAAGGAACTCCCCATCTTGCACATTTTGAGACAATCTCTGACGAAAGCCTGCCGCTGACCAGCATCATTTTATCTTCAAGGGGAACATTTTCGATAATGCAATGGCCGATTACCTTATCCACTGCATTATGTCTTCCTATATCCTCCGCGATCACCATGATTGTTTCTCCGTCCGAGACCGCGGCACTGTGCATGCAGCCGGTGGCCCTGAAAAGCATGGATTTTGTGTTGAAATCGTGAAACAGCGCCTGTATTGTATCCGGAGCAACGAACAGGTTGTCAGACGCTTTTTTGTATTCTTTGCTGCCGAAGGTAAGCCCGCCGATACATCCTGTCGTCCTTACCATTCCCTCTGTTGAGATCTCTCCGTCTGCAGGGACATTGACATAAATATCCATTCCTTCCCCGTAACGGATTGTAATTGCATCAGCACAGAAATGACCATGGATGATCCCCTCATTCAGGCAGAAACCGACGACAAATTCTTTTATCATCAAAGGGGTGCAGTAGAGACTCAATACTTTTTCGTTATTCACGGAGATGATTATCAGTTTTTCTGTGGCGACAGTGTCTTCTGTTTCTTCTGAAGAAGAGCCCGCAATTCTGACAATTTTCCTTTTCACGCACGGGTCCATTGTTTTTACATACTATCAGAGGTACAGGAAGATTGTCGAGCCGTACGAAAGGCCGCGACAGCAGGAAGTATGTTTTTCCCTGGTGGTTGAGATGAAGATTCATTATCCAGCTATGGCGCCGAAGAGTATTCCTGAAATGGTTGCCATAATTACGACCAGTGATACAAAGACCATGGTCTTCTTTGTACCCATGGCACGCCTGATAACCAGCATGTTCGGAAGACTCAGGGCCGGGCCGGCAAGGAGCAGTGCCAGCGCAGGTCCTTTCCCCATGCCGGAACCGATCAGCCCCTGAAGTATCGGCACTTCCGTAAGGGTAGCAAAATACATGAATGCCCCGACAAACGACGAAAAGAAATTCGCAAAGAAGGAGTTTCCTCCGACCAGCGCAGTGATATGCTGTGACGGGATAATTCCTTCATATCCAACCCTGCCAAGGAGGAATCCTGCAGCGAGCACGCCGCCAAGAAGAAGCGGAAGAATCTGCAGGGCAAGTATCCATGATTGCTGCGCCCACTCCTTCAGTGCCTCCTTTGTAAACCATTTCATGAGCATCACCGACAGCGCAATCACTGAAAATCCAGTCAGCCACCACTTGTAATGGTAGATAAGCTGCCAGAGGGAGTGTGTCTCTTCGGGAGGGTTTCCCCAGTTTGCAAAAACGAGTATTGCGATCATGGAAAAGAAATAAGGGATTGTTTGCCCGGGAGAATGAACCTCTTTTGTATTGCTGAAATCGAAATCCTCTCCTGCCTGCCGGGATTTCTCCTCCTTCAGGAAGAAGAGGTGCATCAGAAGTCCGATCACAATGCTGAACACAACTGCTCCGATTGCCCGTGCAAGCCCCAGCTCCCATCCGAGTATCCTTGCGGTAAGGATTATCGCAAGCACATTGACTGCAGGGCCGGAATAGAGAAATGCGATTGCAGGACCCAGACCGGCTCCCCTCCTGTATATGCTCATGAACAGCGGGAGGATAGTGCATGAGCAGACCGCCAGGATGGAGCCTGACACAGAGGCGACCGAATATGAGAGCCATTTGTTTGCCCCAGCCCCGAAATATTTCATGACCGACGCCTGGCTGACAAAGACCACAATAGCACCCGCAATGAAGAAAGCGGGCACAAGACAGAGGAGCACATGCTCGCGAGCGTACCACTTTGTCAGCGCAAGAGACTCATTGACCGCGTTGGCAAACCGTGCATTCTCAACAGGCAGGAAATAACAGACAAGGAATACCGCAATTACGATCAGCAATTTATATCGCTCTTTCATCACACACCAGTCTTTATGCTATCCAATCTGTACTTTTTCGCAAAATAACGTGCCCATTCCAGTTCATTTCTCTGAATGGCAGCTTCGCAGAGTATCTCAGCAGCTTCCTTCCGGAAATTAAGAAATACCTCTTCACCGAGAGCATATGCCCGGACGATCTCCATTGTTTTTTCCAGGTAGCTGTCGAGAATCCTTTCCTGATTGTCCATTGAATAGACATAATTCTTGTCCCCCGTGTGCATGCAGCAGAATAAACGTGCCGATGCTTTCATGCGGACCTGCCGTTCCATCTCTTCTATCTCTTTCATTGCAGTTTTCTGATCTGATTTTCCCAACAATTTCCGGCTCCCTTTGCTTGCCTACAAAAGGTCAGTTCCCTCGATTTTACACACTCTTTCAGTGAAATATTTTTTCTGAAAATAGAAGGCAACATGGACCAGACCAATCAGAACGGGTACCTCGACAAGTGGTCCTATGACAGTTGCAAATGCAGCGCCTGAATTAATACCGAATACCGCGACCGCGACTGCGATAGCAAGCTCGAAATCATTGGAAGCCGCAGTGAAGCTGAGCGTAGCGGATTTCTGGTAATCAGCGCCAATCTTTTTTGCGATAAAAAAGGTGGTCAGGAACATGAACACGAAATACAGAAACAGCGGAACAGCGATTCTCAGAACGTCAAAAGGGAGCTTGATAATAAATTCGCCCTTCAGAGAAAACATCACGAGTATGGTAAAGAGCAGTGCCACCAGAGTAATGGGACTGATTCTGGGAATAAATTTGTCGTGATACCACTGTTTTCCCTTCGACTTCACAAGCATGAGCCGGGTAATGAGACCTGCGATGAAAGGCAACCCGAGATATATAAAGACGCTCCTGGCGATTTCGCCTATGGTAATATCCACCACCGCTCCGTGAAGACCGAGCAATGGCGGCAGCTTTGTCACAAATATCCATGCATAGACTGAATAGGTGAGCACCTGGAAGAGTGCGTTGAATGCGACCAGTCCTGCAACATAATCAGGATCCCCGCAGGCAAGGTCGTTCCATACAAGCACCATGGCTATGCAGCGTGCAAGGCCGACGAGGATCACTCCGGCCATATATTCGGGGTAATCATGCAGAAAGACGACTGCGAGTGCGAACATGACGACCGGACCAACAATCCAGTTCTGAATGAGGCTTGCTGCGAGGATTCTGTAATTGCTGAAAACCTTCGGCAGTTCTTCATACCGAACTTTCGCAAGGGGCGGATACATCATGAGGATTAAGCCGACAGCTATCGGGATATTCGTTGCGCCGACCTGGAAGGTGTTCCAGAAGTCAGTAATCTCCGGATACAGATACCCTGATCCAACCCCAACCGCCATGGCCAGAAATATCCATAGCGTAAGAAACCTGTCGAGAAAGGATAATCTTCTGATTCTTTCAGCCATGCCGGATATCCCCTATTAAAGCGAGAACCCGCTCCCTGATCTCATCTCTTACAGTTCTGAATGTATTCAGTATTTCTTCTTCGGTACCCTTAGCTTTTGCAGGATCTTCAAGCGGCCAGTGCATGCTCCTGCTCCCGGGAGGTGTCAGCGGGCATGATTCTGCGGCATTGTCACAAAGGGTGACCAGAATATCCATATCCCTGAGCAGTGCTTCATCAATGGATTTTGATGCCTGCCGGGAAATGTCGATATCAAGCTCTTTCATTACCTGGACAGCTTTATCGTGCACTCCTTTCGGCGAGAGACCTGCGCTGTGCGCTTCCAGTATCCCCGTGCCCAATTCTCTCGCAAGCCCCTCGGCCATCTGGGAACGGCAGGAGTTTCCTGTGCAAAGAAACATAACCTTCACCACGCTACCTCCCATGGCAACTTTTTTTGAATTTCATGGAGACGATTTTCCCTTTCTTATACTGCAAAAATTCTTCAAGCCTCATTTTATCTTCAAGCAGTAACCCGTCTTCAGCCTTCTCAATGGTCGAAAGGAGAAGGAACCTTCTGAACATCTCTGAATCATCCAGGCGATAATGAATCCACTTCCCCACCCTTCTGTCTTTTACCAGTCCCGCTTCTTTCAGAACGCCGAGATGGAATGATATTTTCGGCTGAATGATATTGAGCGAGGCGACGATATCGCACACACAGAGTTCACCCTGTTCCAGAAGCTTAATGATTCTCAGCCTTGTCTCATCTGAAAGAGCCTTATAGATCTGCAGGAGGTCCCGCATGTTATGCTTCCGCCTTCAGCAATTCCTTCACTTTTTCGACCGTGGGGAGTGGTTTGCCTGAATATTTCAGTGTGCCGTTTACCACAATTCCGGGGGTAGACATTGTATACTTCATAATGTCTATCATATCTGTTACTTTTTCTATTTCAGCATCGATGCCGAGTTCCTTTACCGCGGTTTTTACCATTTCCTCAACCTTGTGGCAATTCGGACAACCGGGTCCCAGTACCTTAATTTGCATAATGCATACCTCCCTGGAGAATAAAGTTGCGAAAAATGTAATGAAAAAGTATATTAAATAGAAGCAAATATATACAAAATACTGTTTTTATGCCGAAATTAAAATCGCTTTAAATTAATATATAAAAATAAATTTATATAAGTCAATATGCAGATCGACTGCTACCTTTCAGGAAGCTGTGCGTCAGAGAACGTGCTGAGAGAAAATATCCGTCAGGCCCTTGCGCAGGAAGCTGCGGATGCTGTGGTTAATTTCTCCAGGATATCAGACGGGGAAGCAGCAGCGCGTGGGCTGAAGGGTTCTCCTTCAGTATTAATCAATGGAAGAGAGGTCCAGCCGGTTGATGTGCAGGGGTTTTCCTGAAGGATGTTCCCCGATGAGTCTGGAAGACTCTTGCCAGCCCCTTCTGTGGAAACACTCAGGTGTATCATCCGGGAAGAGAAAGCAAGGCCTTATCCCGAGTGAAAGATAGAAATATATGTGATGAAGGGACATGGTACTTGCGTTCATTCCCGTTATTCGGAAACTGTGAAATCTGCCTCTTTCATCGCGGGCGGACGCGGGTTCCGTCCTTAACCTGATCTTCGGGATGAGTAATCACCATCTCTCCCTCAGTGATTCCTGAGATGATTTCCGCAGCAAGACCGGTCCTGTGTCCGACATTGATGGCGCGTTCATGGGCCCTGCCATTTTTCACCACAAAGACCGCCCAGCCTTCCCCCTTGCGGAACAGGGCGCTTGCAGGTATCTGAAGCACATCCTTGCCCTCCCAGATTACGAAGCGCGCTTCAACCCGGTACCCGTCCCTGAGGTTCTGCCAGTCTTCCGGCAGCGAGGTAATGTCTGAAATTACCATCACGCGCTGTTCCTCCACGCCGAGGCTTGATATCTTGGTAAACCCGCTGGGTTCGATGACCCTTACCTTTCCCGCAAGCATAGAACCCCCTCCCCACCGCACAAATTCGACAGGTGTCCCGGGGTTCATCTTTACCGCTTCAACAGAGAGTACTTCGGCCTTGACTTCGATATGTTCAGGATCTCCCACATCGAGCAGGGGATCTCCCGCGTTTACTGTCCCCTCGCTTTCGCGATGCATCCTGAGCACGCGCCCTGATACAGGGGTCTGTACCGGGACAATACGGTCTTCTCTCTTTGCTCCGTCAGTAAATAACCTGAGAGAGCTTCTTGCCTTTTCAAGCTCGAAGCGGCTGACCTTTACCTGGGCTTCGGCAGCAAGCCGTTTTGCAGCAGTAAGCCTGGCTTCGCTTTCTGCCTTATCGAGGTCGTCCCGTGACACGTATCCCTTATGAAAGAGCTGTGTCATTCGTTCCAGATTATGGGCGGAATAATCAGCATCAGCAGCGGCTGCCCGCATATTCTCCTCAGATACCCTGACCGCGGCTTCTGCCGAAGAGAACGCAGCCTCTGCGCCCGCATAGCTTCTCGGATCAAGCGCGGCAGACCGTAATGGTTCGAGGCGTGCAACAACCTGCCCCTTTTTTACAGGGTCTCCTTCCCTGAGCATGATGCGCTGCATGAATCCGGATACCGGGGCGAAGATTCTGTACCTGTCTTTCACCCTCGTAATGCCCTCTTCTTCGACAATCACCTGCATCGGGTTTTTTGAAACCTTTGCGATATCAACAGGAACGGGCTGTGCCCTGAAACCGTAAAGGACCGCGAGCAGTATCCCTGCGGTAATCGCAATGATGACAATCCATCTGCCCTTCTTCATTTCTTAATTATTCCTTTGTTTTCAGAACCGCGATCAGATCGAGGTGATCCAGCCTGTGTCTTACGATGAGACCAGAAAGACAGGCGGAAACCAGTACAACTGTGGCAGCAAGCGAATAGGTCGAAGACTCGATGACGACCGGTATCCTGAAAAGGTCAGAACTGACCATATCGGCAATATAAGTACAGAGCGCGTTCCCAAGGATAAAACCGACCGGAATTGCGGCAAGTGTCAGCACCCCGAGTTCGCCAAGAAAGATATATGATATCTCTGCCCGCGTATATCCCAGCACTCTGAGGCTTGCGAGTTCCCTGCCCCGTTCGGAAAGGGCAATCCTTGCACTGTTGTATACCACTCCGAAAGCGATGCTCCCCGCGAGAATGGAGGTGATCAGGGTAAAGAAAAGAATTGCCTCTGCCTGTGTCGCGTAGAAGTTCCGTATCTCATCCCTGCGCACGACAGTCGTTGCGACCCTGGGCATTGTGACAAGTCTCCGGTATATGTCCTGTTGATATCGCGAATCTATTGTAATGAGGGCGCCGGACACCGTATCATCTTCTCTCATCATGCGGTTCAGCGCAGTGAGATCCATGTACCCCGTCAGTCCGATATACTGCTTTGCCGTACTCACGACCGGCACCTGCCGAACCGGTCGGCTTCCTTCCAGAATTTCGACGGTGAGCATGTCTCCCGGCCTCACGCCGAGGATCTTTCCGAGGTAGTCATTCAGTACGATTCCCTCGGGAGGCGGGGTGAAAGGCTTCAGCCTGTCATCAAGCAGAAACGACAAGCGGTTGCCGGGCTCGACACCCTGGATGGAGGTGCGGTAGCTCCGGTTGCCGAACCTGAACCTGACAGGAACAGACCGGAATATTTCCGCATGGACCACTCCGTGAAGGCTTTTCAGGTCGTATACCGCTTTTCTTGAAGTCGGCTCTGTGAATGTGACGGTCATATCCTCTTTCTGAGACTGGGTAAACTGCACGTCCATCATGAAGTCGACCGCATCCCACGAGAACGTACCACCTAACATAATAGCACACGAGAGAGATGTGCCGGTAATGGTGAAGAATGCCTTCAGGGGCCTGCGCTCGATGTTCCTGATGACAATGCGCATGGGGTGTGAAAGAAAACGGCCGACACCGATGCGGTCGAGAAGGGTCTTTCTGTAGAGTACGGGCTGTTCGGGACGCATTGCCTCAGCCGGGGGAAGCACAACTGCCTTCCGTACAGACATCAGCGTTCCCGCTGTCGCTGAGGCAAGAGTGATCAGGGCGGCAGTGATTGCAACAGATGGTTTCAGCACATATATCAGATACGGAAAACGGTAAAAATCCATATAAATCCCCGCCATCTTCTGTCCCATCCAGATGCCTACCCCAAGACCGCCTGCTATTCCTATCAGCACTATAAACACCACCATCTTGAAATAATGCATGCCGACCGAGAGATTCGTATAACCGAACGCCTTGAGAATCGCTATCTGGTCGCGCTGGGTGAGAATGATCCTGCTGATGACGACGTTCAGAAGGAATGCTGACACCCCGATAAAGAGCGCAGGAAAAATCTCCGCATACCGCTTCAGCTGGTTGAATTCTTCGCTCTGGAAACGGTGCGATATCTGGTCTTTTCTGGCATAGGACCCAAGGCCTCCGTACCGGTCGATTATTTCATCAAGCCGCTGCAGCGTGTCTGAGATATGAGTACCCCGTGCAACAGAGATGACCACATCATTAAACGCACCGTCCATGTTATATGCTGTCCCGAGGGCAGTGCGTCTCATCCAGAGTATGCCGTATCTTTTGTAATCCGGACTGATTGCCCCGGGTCTTGTCTGAAGGACGAATTCAGGAGACAGGACAGTGCCCGTGATGACCAGGTTCTTCCATCTGCCGTTGATGACCGCGCCGAAACTGTCACCCGGAGAGAATCCGTGTGCGTCGGCGAAAGATTCGCTCACTACAACCTCGCGTTCGCTCCACGGCTCCGGAAGCCTTCCTTTTCTTATGAAGAGACCGTTGAGCAGGGGCATGCTTTCCTCAGGCAGGGAAACAAGACGTGCGGTTACCGGTTCTTCAAACCCCCGAATGTCGAGTTTCACGTCGGCTACTACCCGGGTCTCGACGATATTCACTCCGGGGATTTCCCGTATTTGTTCCTTGAGTCCTTCGGGAGCTCTCTTAAGCGAAGCGAAGGCCTCTGCGAACCGGTACTCACGGTAGAATTTTTCGCGGGTTACATTCAGGGAGTCCATCGTGCTTATCATCATGATAAAAGCGGCAACCCCGCACGTGATCACCAGTGCGATCGCGAGGACCTGTCCCTTCATCTTCCACAGATCTCTGAGGAGTTTCCGGTCGAGGGAACTGATTCTTCCTACCATTTCAGTTCCTTCGGAGATTTCTTCTTCTCATTTTTCTTTATTTCGGCAATGCGCCCGTCGCTGAGGTATATGACGCGGTCTGCCATCCGGGCGATGTCGGAATTATGCGTGATAATGACTGTTGTGGTGCCGAGTTCCCTGTTCACACGTTCAAGCGCATCCAGTACCACGATGCCGGTGGCAAAATCCAGCGCGCCTGTAGGCTCATCGCAAAGGAGCACCCCCGGTCTTTTGGCAATAGCCCGTGCTATGGCAACCCTCTGCTGTTCGCCGCCCGAAAGCTGTGCGGGGAAATGGTGAAGCCTCTCTTCAAGCCCTACCAGCGAAAGGGCCTCTTCGGGCCTCATGGGATCAGTGGCGATTTCCGTAACGACCGATACGTTTTCAAGCGATGTCAGGCTCGGGATCAGGTTATAGAACTGGAAAACGAATCCAACCTGAAACCGCCTGTACGCCGTCAGCTGTGCTTCCACGGCATGTGTCAGGGTTTCTCCGCGGTATGTCACAGTCCCTTCTGTGGCAGTATCGAGTCCGCCAAGGATATTCAGAAGGGTCGACTTCCCGCTGCCTGAAGGACCGAGGAGCACGACAAGTTCACCGGAATACAGCTCCAGACTGATCCCCCGGAGGGCATGCACCTTTACCTCTCCCATATCAAAGACTTTTGTGAGGTTCCGCACCTCGAAGATTACTTCACCTTTCACAGGGTAGGGCCGGTTGTGCGTATTATTCTGACTCATAACTCTTTACGTATCCGATAATAAACCTATAATAAAAAAAATGGATTTATAAGTCTTCATACTTTTTACATATTTCCCTGTGGTGTTATTGTACCGGAGAGCAAATAGATTATCCGGTAATCTCATGCCTACAAAAGGCGGGATGGCCAAAACGCTATTCCGCCTTGCCATTGGATTCATCACAGTCCCGCTCCTCTGCACATTATTCCATGTCCGGCTGATGCAGGAGTGGAGAGACACAGCGTATCCGGGAACAGTTGTATGAGGGAGAAATGCCCCGAAGGGCTCCGGAGTATGTATATTTACTCCCGGGGTGACCATGAAAACAAGGTTGCTTCGCGGGATATAATATAAAGACAGGGAATAACAGATGTATTTATCATGGTATCCTATAATTCAGAAACGTGACAATGGGTGAAAAGCACGAGAAAAAAAAGTGTTCTTTCGGAGCATTTCTTGATATCGTTGATGAAATGCAGAGAGCACGTGAAAAGCCTGTCTCCGGTAAAAAAGAGGGAGAGGTCCGGGACAGAAATTGTCTTTACTGTGCAAAAAAGACAGGATCAGATGCAATAATCTGTCCCCGCTGCCGGAAGGAACTCCCACATTCTGATTGAAGTCCATCAGCGATACAGAGAATTGGGAGACTTCTCCCTCCATTCATCAGGTGACACCGCAGGCATATCCTAAGAGCCGGAACCCTCAGCCGCAATACCCCGAATAAGGTCTTTTTTGCCGATGATCCCAGATAATTTGCCGTCTCTTAAAACAGGCAAAAGGTGTATCTTCTGTTCGGTCATTATCGTCGCAACATGTTCTACGGAAGCTTCGTCGTCGACTGTCACCACTTTTTTTGTGCATATCTCGTCAACCCGGTACGCAGTCATCCTTTTGATTTTTTCTTCAAGTTTGCTTGTCCCGAGAGGGATATAGGCATCGAACAGCCGCAGTATGGTAGGGATATGGAGTCTGCTGTTTTTCGCAATGAGATCATTTTCCGTAACGATCCCCTTCAGGTTTCCCTCATCATCCACCACCGGCGCGCCGCTGATATGATGCTGGATGAACAGGCGTGCCAACTCTTCAATCGTTGTATCTGGTGCAACTGTGATCACATCTTTCGTCATGATATCTTTCGCTTTCAGCATATTAACTCCTTCCTAAGGACGATTTTGTTCAATCTCCGGTCAGGCAATCACTGACACAAATATAAATCCTGTCCCTTCAAAATCATGGATTTTTTCCCATGAACTGCTTGAAGCGTTCAATCTGGCCTTCCATCCCTACCGCGCTTTCCACATCCAGTACAAACGCAATACCCGTACCCGGTTTGCTGAAATTCCCTTTTTCATAAATGGCGTTAAGGACCCCATTTACGAGACTCTGTTCCAGAAGGAAGAGCACCACGTCTGTCTGCGCTTCAAGGTGCAGACCGAAGAAGGTCTTTGCCTCATGTTTACCAGTGCCCCGGGCTGGGATGATTGTTGCCATTGTGCTGCCCGCAGATTGAGCGGCTTCTACAATCCGGTCTGTTTCCGTGGTCTTGACCATTGCGACGATTAACTTAAAATTCATGTCATTTCTCCTTTGCTGTTCTCACGCTACGCGCCACCAGCCAGCGTGTGATTTGCGCATACCCCATCACGGTTATTATAGGGAAAACGCTTGCGAACGCGATCAATCCAAATCCGTCCACGAGAGGATTTCGCCCCGGAATCGTCTGGGAAAGTCCGAGGCCCAACGCAGCGATTAAAGGCACAGTCACTGTCGAGGTGGTAACCCCGCCTGAATCGTACGCAAGAGGAATTATTTCACGGGGGGCAAAGAGCGTTTGAATCACCACGATGACATACCCCGCAATGATATACAAGTAAAGCGGGGTTCCGGTTACTATGCGGAACGTGCCGACTGCTATCCCGATAGCTACCCCTGCAGCAACAGCCAGCCTTAGTCCCCACTGATTCAGCCCTCCGCGTGAAACCTCATGTGCCTTGAACGAGACCGCTATCAGGGCAGGCTCAGCAACCGTGGTGGCAAAACCGATTAACGCGCCGAAAACATACACCCACCAATATGCGCTCCACCCTGCATCCGCAGGAACGTCCTTTGACGCAAAAACGAACTCCGGAGAGGAGAGCTGTTGTGCCATGATCTTGCCGAGCGGGAACAGGGCGGTCTCAAGTCCGTTAAGGAAAAGGGCCATGCCAATTACCACAGAAAGGAAGCCAAGCGCTGCGCGCCTCCAGTGCGGAACCGGCCTTCGCAGTACCACAAGCTGAAAAAAGACCAATAACCCTATTACGGGAAAGACATCTTTCAGTGTGGACAAAAGCATATGAACAAGCGTGTCAAAAGGGGTCATTCCTTACCTTTCCATTTCCCTATTGCAGATACTGCACTACTGCCATGCCATAGATCATCACGAATACCATCGGCAGAAGGGAGGCGAACGCAATAAGCCCGAACCCGTCCACCAACGGGTTGCGTTCACGGATTGTTGATGCAAGACCTACTCCCAATGCGGTTACCAGCGGCACCGTTACCGTTGAAGTGGTTACGCCTCCGGAATCATACGCAATCCCTATTATTTCCCGTGGGGCAAATCCGGTCATGACCGTCACGATGATATACCCGCCGACGATGAGATAATGCACAGGCCAACCCTTAAGAATTCGTATAAGGCCTACTACAATAGCGACTCCGACCGACAGCGCAACGGTAATGCGCAGCCCGAGTGAGTACGTATGCATAACCGACGGATCTGCACTGATGAATTTTCCGTTTGCAGCCACAACTGCCGCCTCTTTTGCTACCGCGATGAGCGCAGGTTCGGCAATGGTTGTTGAAAACCCGAGCCCGAAGCCGAACAGGAGCAGCCAAAAGAGACTTCCTTTATACGCAAAAGCCTCTGCCATTGCTTCACCGATTGGAAACAGTCCTGTTTCCAGTCCAAGCACAAACAGCGCCAGTCCCAGTATGACGAAAATGAGTCCGACGAACATATCGGCGAAGTGGGGGAATGGCTGACGAAGCACTAATAGCTGGAAAACACCTATTACGAGTATGATAGGAACAAGGTCACGACAGGCACCGATGATGTGCAGGGAAAATCCCCTGAGTTGATGGATAATGCCTTTAAAAAACTCGTGTTTCATTGGAGAATTCTCTCACCATCTGTCATATGAACGATTTGTGTAAAATCATTGTACCATTCTTCAGGTGATATTTGAGAACAGGGTTGAGGAAAACTGTTCTCAAAAGGGAATCAAGTCTTTCAGAACACATTCATAAAAAAGTAATATGCCATCACGAAAGACAAGAATAATTTTGCCGCCGTGCCGGTGATGAACCCGAGAAATGATCCGAAGGAGGATTTCACTGCCTTGCCGATCTTTTTTCCTGTTATCAGTTCGCCAATGAAGGCGCCCAGCAACGGGCCGAATATTATCCCGGCAAACGGAAAGAATACAAGACCGATAACCAACCCCAGGGCGCTGCCCCATATCCCGTATTTTGACCCATGAAGTTTCTTTGTGCCGTATACGGGTATCACAAAATCAAGCAGTGTCACGAGAATGGTAAGTGTCGCAAATATAAGGAGGAATTTTGTGGAAAAGGGATGCGTTGACGTGAACTGCAGGAGCAATAACCCTGCATAGCTTAATGGAGGACCAGGCAAGGCTGGCAGGATACATCCCGCAATACCTGCAACTATGCATATTCCGCCAGAGATTATCAGCAGTGTATCAATCACTCTGCACCGTATTGAGCTGATCTGGTGCAGCCGCGGTTATATTGTGATTCGGCAGTTGCAACAATCTGCATGTTATCTTCAACATGCAGAGCAGGGAAAATATCCCTCCATCCGCCATATTGCACCCCTCTATGAAAACGTTGCATTCGATGAAATACTATGGTATTCAGGTCTGCCCCGGCTTTTTGTACTATACACGGCCGGATATTGTTTCGTACAGGGAGAGATAAGGGTGAAGAGACATCCTGTTTGCTCTCACCCTTCCTCCTCCGCCTCCGACCGGGGTATATGCAAAGAGGATTCAGTTTGTGGGGAGCAGAGAGTCTGAAAGCACTGAAAGGTTTCTCGGAAAATGAACCGACAGATATGGTCTCCGGGTTAAAAGACAATTCATGTGTTTTATGATAGAATTTCTGAAGAATACACAAGCGGAGAAGAGCATAAGAAATGAGGAGGTAATACAGGCATGGTGACAACCCTTGTAATTCTCGGAATCATTCTCGGCGTAATCATCTTTGGCATAGCGATTTACAATAAACTGATCCGACTGAGGAATACCGTGAAGTCTTCATGGTCGGACATAGATGTGCAGCTGAAGAAGAGATACGACCTTGTCCCGAACCTTGTAGAGACCGTGAAGGGGTATGCCACGCACGAGAAGACGGTCTTTGAGAAAGTGACCACAGCAAGGTCGTTGGCGATGAAGGCAACTACGCCTGCGGATAAGGCAAAGGCCGAAAATATGCTTACCGATACCCTGAAAAGCCTTTTTGCAATTGCAGAGGCTTACCCCGATCTGAAGGCGAATGTGAATTTCATGCAGCTTCAGACCCAGTTGAAAGAACTCGAAGACAATATAGAATATGCAAGACGGTATTACAACGCTGTGGTAAGGGATTTCAATATTCTGATCGAGTCCTTCCCGTCAAACATCGTTGCATCGTCATTCGGATTCAGGCAGGAAGAGTTCTTCGAGCTTGAAGCACCGGAGGTTGAGAGGAAACCCGTGAAGGTAAGTTTCTGATGATATTCGTCAGCACAGCAGAGTCTCTTGATTTTTTTCCCGCCCGGTGCATATAAGGACAGGGAGCAGCGTTTGCCATGGATGAGAATACAACTTCCATATTTTCATTTGTTCCTGCAGACAGGTATGAAATGCCTGCCGAACCGAAGACCGAGGCTGCTCGTTCTGGTCTGAAAGCACTCTGGAAGCGTTTCCAGCGGTCGCAGCCTCAGCCGGAAACGATTAACATCCATGCGGAATTGCATTCAATCTCGCAGCAGATTCTCGACAGGGTTTCCCCTCCTCCGGACTGGAAAGAAATGCAGGCTGCCCTGAGTGCTGCCCTGCAGGGATGGCTTGCTTCAGAACATCCAGAACATGCTGTTCAGGTCGTCATCGGTCCTCCCGGGAGTGGTGTCCGGCAGGTTCTCGAGAGCATAGCAGAAGAATTCGGCTGGCATGTCATTGACTCGCCAGCACCGGAAGAAGTGCTGAAGAACGGGAGAAAATGGCTTGAGAAGCTGCGGGGAGTTCACAGAAACGACTGTGTCATGCCTGTCCTTGAAGACTTCTATCTTCGTCACCACAACGGGCTGGATCTCCTCAGAGAATTGGTGAAATATCTGAAAGAATCCCCACGCAAATGCCTTATCGGGTGCAACAGCTGGGCATGGGCGTATCTGAGCAGGACAATCAGAATTGACTCGTTCCTGCCGGCACCTCTCGCACTGCAGGCACTGAATGCGACGGCCCTTCAGCAATGGTTTCGGTCTCTGGCATCGGTTCCGGTGAATTGCTGTCTTGTGTTCCGTCAATCAGATAACGGGGCCGAGATTATTTCGCTTGCAGAAAAGATGCCTGATGCAAAAGCGGAAACCCGGACCGGTCAGCAGGGAAATGACACAAAAGACGAACCTGAGATTCTGAAAAGGATTTCTGCAAGAAGCAGGGGGATTCCTCTCGTGGCCTGGGCGGTCTGGCGTAACAGTCTGCAGATTGCCGGTGACGAAACAGTCGATATTGATGTCCAGAAGGCTGCAGCAGAAGACAGAGGGGTGACAATCTGGGTGAAGCCATGGGGCAGCATTGAACTGCCCGATATCCCCCAGGGAATTGTGCGGAGCGAGACAATTATTCTCCATACGATTCTGCTCCATGCGGGACTTCCTGAAGAAAGCATTCTCAGGATGCTGGCTTTCCCTGCAGATGAGCTTGCCAGGGGGCTTACCCATCTGGCCGCTCACGGTTTGATAAAGCGTGAAAAAGGGATATGGCGCGTCTCGCTGTCGGGGTATCCGGCTGTGCGGCAACATCTGTATAATGAAGGGTATTTGGTGGATGCATTTTAGGAGGAAAGATGGATACGGCTGAAAAAACGAGTCTGAATCAGGTATTTTATGATTTTCAGGAAATTAATTTTCTGCTGATTCTTTTCATATTCACCGGTGCATTCCTGCTGATCTTTGTGATACAGAAACTGTTGCCCCAGTTCGCGGAAAAAGTCCCGAGCCGATTCAGACTGTATATCCTGCCGCTTGCGCCGATATTGCGTCTTGTAATCCTGCTTGTTGCCACTGTCACTATTATCCCCCTTATTGTCAGGCCGACCTTTCAGAACTTTCTCGCGATTTTCGGGGCTGCGGGACTGGCGATAGGGTTTGCCTTCAAAGATTACGTGAGCAGCCTCATCGCAGGGGTGGTAGCGATTTATGAACAGCCGTACCGTCCCGGAGACTGGGTCCAGATCGACGAGGTCTACGGCGAGGTAAAATCATTGGGGCTTCGTTCGCTGCAGATACTTACACCGGACGACACCATGGTTTCGATCCCCCATTCCAAAATCTGGAATACGAATATCTTCAACGCCAATTCCGGAAGCCGCACGCATCTCTGTGTTACGGATTTCTATCTCCATCCCGAACATGATGCATCACTGGTGCGGCAGAAACTGATGGATGTTGCGCTTACCAGTCCCTACCTTGAGATGGACCATCCGGTTGCCGTTATGGTAAAGGAAAAGCCCTGGGGCACATATTACCGTGTGAAGGCATATCCCATGGATAACAGGGATGAGTTTCAGTTCATCAGTGATCTGACTGTGCGCGGAAAGGTCGCGCTCTCGGAGATAGGCGCAAAACCGGTACTCGTTCCGGTTGGCGCGAGTGTACAGATACCCTGATGGACTGCAATATTATCAGTATTTCCGGAAATTTTGCATGATATCCATGGAACCCGATACCGGGATGGAGCATCATGAATAACCATTTCAGAAAGCACTGCGGGTTGCTGTTCCTTTCGTGTACCGTAATTTTTGTAGTTCTTTTGTCCGCATCTGTGTTCGCACAGGATTTCACTATCAGAAATTTCCATTCTGATATTACGGTCAATGAAGACTCTTCCTTCATGGTCAAAGAAACCCTGATCGTGGAATTTCATACATCAAAACACGGGATATATCGCGAGATACCTTTCAGGTACAGGGATGACCGGGGAAATATTATAAAAACACCACTGCATGTGCTGGCAGTAACTGACGGTTCAGGCAGGACCCTGACATCAAGGACATCAAAGAAAGGCGATGTAATGAATATCAGGATTGGAGATCCGGCAAAATACGTCACCGGGGTACAGACGTATGTAATCTCCTATGTTGTGGAGAATGCAATCCTGTTTTTCGATGACCATGACGAGCTTTACTGGAATGTTACGGGAAACTACTGGTGGGCGCCGATCCTGAAAGCATCAGCACATGTCACCCTTGGGGTGAAGAACCGGAGCGCGAAACTCTGGGCTGCTTGCTACACGGGAGGCCTCGGGTCAAGGGAATCTGCATGTGCGTTTGACGCATCGCACAATATCGCGGAATTTATGACGAAGAGGGCCCTTAATTCCCGTGAAGGGTTTACGGTCGCATTCGGCTGGGACAAAGGGCTTGTTTCGCCTCCCTCTTCCTGGAAGAAATTCCTCTGGGCGATCGACCTCAGGGAAAACTGGGTTTTTTCCCTTCCGCTTGTCTCGCTGGTGTTCATGTACAATTTATGGAAAAGACGGGGGAGAGATCCGAAAGTAAGGGAATCGGTTACCGTGATGTATGAGCCGCCCAGATATCACAGTGTTCCTCTTACCCCAGGAGAAGCCGGAACCCTCGTGGATGAAAGAATCGATCAGCGCGATATTACCTCAACAATTGTCGGACTGGCGGTAAAGGGCTATATAAGGATTGAGGAATCCAAGAAAGAGGGACTAATATTCGACACGGATGATTACTATCTTGCCAAAATCAAGGCTCCTGATGAACACCTCAGCCCTTTTGAGAAGGTTCTCATGAATGAGATATTCAATGATGAGAAGCCCGGCAGGATGGTCTCCGATATGAAGAACAGCTTTTACAAAAATCTCGACGTTCTCAAAAGCACCCTCTACGGAGAGCTTGTCAGCAAGAAATATTTTCTCACGAGCCCGGACAAAATCAGAAGATACTATTCAGTAGCAGGTTTCATTGTTGCTCTGGCTTGCATATCTGCCGCGTTGTTCTTTACGTCTGCTGCGGGCAAAGGCATTCTTGCCGGAGTTCTGACAAGTCTTCCTGTGTTCCTGTTCTCAAGGGTTATGCCTGCAAAGACCAAGGCGGGAGCATCGGCGTATATGGAAATCATGGGCTTCCAGGAGTTCATGAAGCGCGCGGAAAAAGACCAGCTCGAACGGATGGGGGATAAAAATCTTTTTTCAAGATTTTTACCGTATGCAATCGCCCTTAATGTGGTGGATAACTGGGCGGAGGCTTTTGAAGGGATTTTTCAGGAACCTCCCCAGTGGTACTCGTCACACGGAGGATTCAGAGCATTCAGTCCGGTCCATTTTTCCCGTACTATCGGTTCTGCGACCTCAAGCCTCGCATCCGCCATGTATTCTGCGCCGAGAGGCAGCGGGGTGAGTGGTGGCGGTGGCTTTTCCGGAGGCGGTGGCTTTTCCGGAGGCGGATTTGGCGGTGGCGGCGGCGGAAGCTGGTAATGCTATTTCTTTTTGTACACCTTCTGCATTATCTCGGGAAATTTCAATTTGAATTCAGAGTGAGTTCTCCCCAGAAAGAGCTTTAGCCCGCGTATTTCATTCTTTACTTCCGCGATTTCCGTAAGCTCTTTGGACATTCTCTCCAGCTTATCGGTTAAGGTTACGATTTCCTTTTCCAGAAGTCTGATTTTTTCCTTCGAAACGGTATTATCTTTCAATGGCAGATCCTCCTTGTCTTTACTCAAGAGTAAACACTTCGAATGTCTTGCTGCATTGACTGTATTATACCAAGTTTGGGTATGGTTTGATCGTGGGCAGAAAAAGAACGGGAGAACCCATTCGCTGCGTTATTCCGAAGCATATTTCTGCCGGGCCCTTTTCGCCTTTTTTGATTTCTGCTTCCTGATCCTCGCGCGCTTCATATCCCCGGAGGAATACCCCTGAAGATTTTCGAGTCGGGTAATCAGTTCACGCCGTGCGAGGAACCTGTTGATCGACTGGCTCCTGTCTTTCATGCATTTCACTTCAATGCCGGTGGGAATATGTTTGAGATACACACAGGTCGCTGTTTTATTGACGTTCTGTCCTCCATGACCTGATGAGCGGATAAATTTTTCCTCGATGTCCTTTTCAAGCACGCCGAATTCCTCCATCTTCTCCCTCAGCCACCTGTTTTTCTCCTCACTGACCGCAAATACTACCATGGGGCAGACGCTCCGGAAAGACAAAAGATCTGCAGGAAACCTTCCACTGTATCAAAATGCCGCATCGAGTATTATAATTAAAGCCATGGAAGATATCATCAAAACTCTGCCCAGCACCTTTATCCCGCTCTTTGTTGCAATGAACGTATTCATGCTCCTTCCCATTTTCATCTCCCTCACAAAGGAAATGGTAAAGGCGAAAAAACGGATAGTCATACGGGATTCCATACTCACGGCGATCGTCGTCAGCTTCCTCTTCATCGCACTGGGCGAAATCATCTTCAGGATTCTGGGTATTACCGCCGATGACTTCAAGATTGCCGGAGGCCTTGTGCTCCTGATATTTGCAGTGCGCGATCTTACCCACAGCGGGGATGAAAGAATGAAACCTGATTTAAAGGTCGGGGTGGTGCCGATCGGGGTTCCCCTGATTGTGGGACCTGCGGTGCTCACAAACATCCTTCTGCTCGTGGATCATTTTGGGATCGTTTCAACCATCATCGGATTGCTGCTGAACCTGCTCATTGTCTGGATATCGTTAATGAATGCCGAACGTATAATTCGTTTCTTCGGAAAAGGAGGCATCACAGGGATATCAAAGGTGATGGCGCTGCTCCTCGCGGCGATCGCGATCATGATGATCCGGATAGGGGTGCAGAATATCATTGCCAGTACCCCGATACCGCTAATCAAAGAATAGCCAATGCCCGCGTGATCTGAATGCTGCCCCCTCGTTTGAGGGGAGAAGGGTATGGAGGAGGGAACATGCTTATTGGAATAATGTCAGATACTCATGACAACCTGGTGTACGTGCAAAAAGCCATCGATGTATTCAATGATCGTCGTGTCGGGCTGGTTATCCATGCCGGCGACTATACATCCCCCTTTACGCTGAAACTTTTCCCCCAGCTCGGATGCAAATATCTGGGGATATTCGGCAACAACGATGGTGACAAACTCCTCCTTCTCGAGCGCGCTGCGGGCAATATCTACTATCAGCCGTATATTCTTACTCTGCACAACAGGAAGATCGTGGTCATGCACGAGCACCACCTTGTGGAGGCGCTGGCAGACAGCGGTCATTTTGATATGGTGATTTACGGGCATACTCACACGCCGGATATACGGAAGGTAAAACACACACTTATCGTGAACCCTGGTGAAGTCGGGACATGGTTGTACGGAAAATCGACAGTTGCTGTTGCCGATCTGGAAAAAATGGACGCAGAGATTATCGCGCTGAATGCTTAATCAGGTGACCCCTCATCCGTGCCTCCTTTCACCGAGGGGAAGGGTGAACCTCTACACTGTTATTCCGTCGATCCTTCTGAGGCCGGCTTTTATTGCAAGGTTCACGGCATCGGTATATTCCTTTGCAGTTATCCTCCTGTTCAGAGGGGGATTATCGAAAGCCTTATAGCACGGATGGTACTGATCCATTATATTGATATAAGTGTTTTGTGAAATTTCGTCCGCAAGGAATTGCACCACTCCCGCGGTGCCTGCAATGCCTTCAGGCAGAACCAGGTGCCTGACCAGCAGCCCTTTCACCGCGATTCCTTTGTCGTCGATAAGGAGGTCGCCAACCTGCCGGTGCATTTCTCTGACTGCTGCCATGACAGTTTCCGGGTAGTCTTCCGCGTCGGAATACTTTGACGCCATCGCTGGGTCGAAGTATTTGAAATCAGGCATATAGATGTCAACCACACCGTCAAGTATCCGGAGTGCATGCAGCGATTCATACCCGCCGCAGTTGTAGACAATGGGGATGCTGAGGCCCTTTTCCGATGCGATCATGATACCCCTGAGCATCATCGGCATTTGGTGGGTCGGGGTAACGAGATTGATGTTGTGACAGCCTTGTTTCTGGAGGGAAAGCATTATTCCCGCAAGTTTTTCGAAAGAAATCCCGGTGCCCTCACCAAGATGGCTTATCGAATAATTCTGGCAGAATATGCAGCCGAGGTTGCAGTTCCCCATGAATATGGTGCCGGAGCCGAATTTCCCGACAAGGGGTTTTTCCTCTCCGAAATGCGGGCCATAGCTTGATATGAAAGGCTGCGCACCTGTTTTGCAAAAACCTCTTCCGCCTGAGGTTCTGTCAACCCTGCACTGCCGGGGACACAGAGAGCAGTCTTTCAGTATCTCCTCCGCCTCTCTCACCTTGTCGGATAGGGAACCGGCGGGAAGCCGGAGATACGAGGGGGTGATTACATCATCGTGCATATTCTTAGTTTACCGTGAGTGTGCAGGAATATGAAAGGACAGGGGGTAGAGTCCCCTTTTCACTTGAGGGAGAGGGCAAGGGTGAGGGGATTTTATGATCCCTTTGTAATGAATCCGTGAATTCCACTCCAAGTTTATTGTTATCCAACTGATTGTTTTTATTGCAGAAATAAGGAATCTTGCTGGCCCAGATGGCAAAATAGGGAATGTTTTTCTCCGGCACGAGCTTACGGGAACGCAGGAAAGTCTGAAAATCGGGCAATATGCCATAAACCCCTTACTATACCGATTCGCTAATATTATGATGTTATCCATATATTGCTGAATTATGCAAATGCTAAATAGTTATTTTCCCCGCCCCTCATGCTTGGCGTTATTGATTACACACAACATTTTATTTTATGTCAGAAAAAATATATTATAAACATCATTACTGTCCGGTTAAAATAGAGCCCCTTGGATAGGAGTGTCCTCGCTTATTTTTAATCTATCAGGCTTTAATGTAAGGATATCTATGATAGCCTTTCTTTCGAAAAGCATTTCTCGTATAACA